>CAZJIH010000012.1:0-30098 GCA_964545935.1 uncultured Akkermansia sp.
GAGGGTTCGTTCCGTGGTGGGACGCGCAACGGTGCGCGCTAGCTTCCTCAATCGTAAATCAAAAATCTAAAATCGTAAATGCGGCAGGGAGGATTGGGGGCGGGCAACGTGGTGTGCCGTGGAGGGGCATCGGTTCAGCGCCACGGCAGCGCCTAACTTTTTAAATCGTCAATCGTAAATCTAAGATCGTAAATGCGGTGGGGGGGAAGGTGCGGTGGGCATTGGAGCGGGGCGGCAGGAGCAGCGGTTCAGCGGTTCAGTGTCTTGACATTTTAGTCCGGATGGTGTAAAATTCGACTTCGTATCGCATACAACAAAATACACGATATAAATTATGTTTAAGAAATTACTTACAATGATGGCGTTAGGATTGACAGCATTGGGCTTGGGACAGGAAAAGGCACCGGAATCGGTTCCGAGCGGCAAGGTATTGGTGGCGTATTTTTCCGCGACCGGAACAACGGAATCCGTTGCGCGGAAAATAGCGTCCGTGACCGGTGGTAGTTTGTACACAATTACCCCGAAACAGCCGTATAGCGCAGCTGATTTAGACTGGCAGGATCATCATTCACGGTGTTACGTAGAGATGCATGATCCGGCTGCGCGACCGGAGATAAGCGGTAGTTTACCGGATATGAGTAAATACACTACCGTATACATCGGTTTTCCCATTTGGTGGGATACATATCCGAGCATTGTAGCTACTTTTATTGAAGCCGCAGCCCTTAAAGGTAAAGTTTTGATACCTTTTGCCACTTCCGGCGGAAGTTCGATTACTACGAGTGCAGCCAATCTTAAGAAAGCGTACCCGCAGTTAAATTGGGGGAAGGGGTATTTATTGAACGGAGTAACGGAAGCGGAGTTACGGGATAAATTATTGAAAAAATAACGGGTAAACATGCCTAGAGACGCGAGCATAAAAAAGATATTGGTGATAGGTTCCGGACCGATAGTCATTGGGCAGGGTTGCGAGTTTGATTATTCCGGAACCCAGGCATGTAAAGCTTTGCGCGAAGAAGGTTATGAAGTCGTGTTGGTTAATTCCAACCCGGCTACGATTATGACTGATCCCGAAATCGCTGAAAAAACTTATATTGAGCCTATAACAGCTGAATACGTTAAAAAAATCATTGAAAAGGAACACCCGGATGCCATGCTTCCGACACTAGGCGGGCAAACCGCATTGAACTGTGCTATGGAGCTGCATCAAAGCGGTGTTTTGGAACGTTTCGGGGTTCGTATGATAGGCGCAAGTGCCGAGGCTATTGATAAAGGTGAAGATAGACAGCGTTTCAAGGACGCTATGATCAGGATCGGACTGGATGTCCCGGCAAGCGGTACCGCTCATTCAATGTCGGAGGCATGGGACATTGCCCGCGAGGTTATCGGTGCTTTTCCGTTGGTCGTGAGACCGGCCTTTACTTTAGGCGGCACAGGCGGAGGTATCGCCTACAATAAATCCGAATTCGAAGAAATAGTTGCACGTGGTTTAGATTTATCTCCTGTAGGTGAAGTACTTATCGAAGAATCATTGTTGGGGTGGAAGGAATTCGAGATGGAGGTGATGCGGGATCGCATGGATAATTGTGTGGTGATTTGTTCGATTGAGAATATGGATCCGATGGGAGTTCATACCGGGGATTCAATTACCGTAGCACCGGCTCAAACTTTATCCGACCGCGAGTACCAAATTATGCGTGATGCCGCTTTTGCGGTTATACGTGAAATCGGAGTAGAAACCGGTGGCAGCAATATTCAATTTGCGGTTGATCCGGGTACCGGACGTTTAGTGGTTATTGAGATGAATCCGAGGGTGAGTCGTTCTTCCGCGTTGGCCAGCAAGGCAACCGGATTCCCTATTGCAAAAATGGCGGCTAAATTAGCAGTCGGTTATAGTTTAGATGAATTGCAGAATGACATCACACGCGAGACTCCGGCTTGCTTTGAACCCAGTATCGATTACGTCGTCGTTAAAGTTCCGAGGTTTACTTTTGAAAAATTCAGGAAAGCGGATGAACGGTTATCTACATCGATGAAAAGTGTAGGGGAAGTCATGAGCATCGGACGTAGTTTCAAGGAGGCTATGCAAAAAGCCCTTCGCTCTTTGGAAACCGGTCACCGAGGCTTCGGGTTCGACGGAAAAAGTTATTGTGATGTCAGTCGCGAGGGGATTGCCGCGAAACTGGCCGTTCCCCACGCGGAACGAATCTTTTGGTTACAGACCGCTTTTACTCAAGGGTTCAGTGTAGAAGACGCACACGACCTAACCGGTATCGATCCGTGGTTCTTAGACCAATTGCAGGAACTCGCGGATGCCGGGACTCACCTGGCTGAGATGAACCTGCGTGACGCTAAACGACTTGGGTTTTCCGATTTCCAAATAGCTTTAGCCCGTGGGTGTTCCGAGGATGAAATACGAGCGGAGCGCAAAGCTCAGGGAGTGCTGCCTACTTACCGTCTCGTCGATACCTGTGCCGCCGAGTTCGAAGCATTTACTCCTTATTTTTATTCGACATACGGCGATGAAAATGAGTCTCGTCCGTCCGACACTCACTCCCGTAAAAAAATAGTTATCCTCGGAGGTGGGCCGAATCGCATAGGGCAGGGGATTGAGTTTGATTACTGCTGTGTGCATGCCGCTTTTGCTCTCAAAGAGCTCGGATATGAGAGTATCATGGTTAATTCAAATCCGGAAACTGTATCAACGGATTATGATACATCGGATAAATTGTATTTTGAACCGTTGACGCTGGAAGATGTCCTCAATATCTGTGACCAAGAACAGCCGGACGGGGTCATCGTGCAATTCGGAGGTCAAACTCCCCTCAATCTGGCAGCCGCTTTACAGGAACACGGAGTACCCATTATCGGTACAAGTCCGAAAAGTATAGAACTTGCCGAAGATCGTAAGTATTTTTCCGCTTTATTGGATGAAATCGGGCTCAAGCAAGCGGATGCCGGAACAGCTACAAATGAGGAAGAAGCGGTGGCAGTCGCTCACCGTATCGGTTTTCCCGTCTTGGTGCGTCCTTCCTTTGTTCTGGGAGGAAGAGCCATGATGATTGTGTACGATGAAGCTGAATTACGCAGGTATATGCGTGAGGCCGTGGATGCCTCTCCGGAACGTCCGGTGTTGGTTGATAGATTTTTACAGCACGCCATGGAACTCGATGTGGACGTCATTGCGGACGGTCAACGTAGTGTCATTGGGGCTATCATGCAACATGTCGAGCCGGCCGGTATTCACTCGGGGGATTCCGCCTGTATGATTCCGCCGGATAAGCTGTCGCCCGCCATGCTCCGTGAAATACGTCGTGCGGCTGAAGAACTTGCGACCCGTCTCCATGTGAAGGGGCTCATGAATTGTCAATTCGCTGTTAAGGATGAACAGCTTTATGTGATAGAAGTAAATCCGCGGGCATCGCGTACTATTCCCTTTGTTTCCAAGTCCATAGGTGTTCCTTTAGCAAAGTTAGCCGCGAAGGTGATGTGCGGTTGCACGCTCGATGAACTCGGTTTTACCCGGGAAGTTGTCCCGGAGTATTATACAATCAAGGAAGCAGTCTTCCCGTGGAATCGTTTCCCGGGTATCGATGTCGTTCTCGGTCCGGAGATGCATTCTACCGGTGAAGTGATGGGGATTGATCGTGACCCGGAAATTGCATACCTTAAAAGTCAGGTGGCGGCCTTTAATCCTTTGCCGAAATCCGGCCTCGTCTTTGTTTCCGTGAATGACCGGGATAAGGACGCGGTTGTTCCCATTGCGCGGGATATCGTATCTGCCGGGTTTACTATCTGTGCCACAAAAGGTACGATGGAATTTCTGCAACGATTCGGTGTACCGTGTTCTCGTGCGTACAAGGTGTTAGAAGGGTTCCGTCCTAATATTGTTGACCGTATCAAAAACGGTGATATCGTTTTTGTCATTAACACACCGGGTAGTCACGATGCACGCGCGGATGAAGTAGCTATCCGTGCCGCTGCTGTCGCCAATAACGTGTCATATTGCACGGACCTTTCATCCGCAAAAGCATGCGCAACCGCTATTTTACATACGCGCGATAAAGAACCGGATGTCTGTCCTTTACAGGTTTTTCATGCCGGGAAATTATTCTGATTAATTTTTCATGGAAACCGAGTGGATAAATCAGGCTGTGGTTGTTTGGCATACGTTGGTTCAGGGCGGTTGGGTAGCTTGTGCCATGTATTTGTTGATTGCGTGGGCGGTTACTCACGTTGTTAAACGTATATTTCGGCGTCACATGCGTGCCCGAAAATATACTCATCCTGCCGTACGTTTTCTCGCTAAATTATCTACTTCAATTATCTGGGTACTCGCCCTTGTTCAGGCTCTACGAGCTCTCGGGGTCGACATCGTTAGTATTATGGGTGCCGCAGGGGTCGCCGGTATCGCTGTCGGTTTCGCTTCCCAAACCGCTCTCAGTAATTTAATCAGCGGATTCTTTCTTATTTCCGAGAGTAGTTTTAAGCTCGGTGACTACGTGCGTGTTGCCGACCTCGAAGGTACCATCGAAAGTATTAACTTGCTCTCTATCTCTATACGTCAACCGGACCATTCCTTAATACGTATCCCGTGCGAAACTTTAATAAAAAATCCGGTCATCAATATCACCAATGATCAGGTAAGACGTTGCGAATTTGATGTAGGGGTCGCGTATGGTTCCGACCTCGAAAAAGTTCGTGAAGTTGTCCTTCAGGTCGTTCATGATATGCCAGAAATGATTGAAAGTAATGAGTTTACCTCAGCTATCCTCTTTTCCTCCTTCGGCGAATCTTCCCTGAATCTCCATATCGGTGTCTGGTGCAAAACACGCGATTACCATACCGCCCGATTCTCCTTCGCTTCAGCTCTTATCCGAGCTTTTCATAATGCCCATATCTCTATCCCTTTCCCCACTCGCGAAATTATCTGCGGTGAGCCACGGAACCATGCTCCGTCACAAAGCTTCTTCGCCGCATCGCATCCGACCCAAGAAAATTAGAGTTTAGCACTAAGCGATGATTTCGTCGCAGGTAAACGCGAGGGTGATCAAGTACGATGTACGAAGGACGAAGAGAAGGAGTTAGGCGTAATGGAGTTGCGCAGGTGGAGACGATAAACGCAAAGCAGGAACGCTGCGTGGGAAGTAAATCGAGGTAGAAGTTCTCTTAGTACGCAGAGCGTCTGTAACACACGTGGAAATGAACAAAGCGGCGATTTTCGAAAATTTTATTGGGACAGGTAAGCAAATAATGATTGAGCAGATAGTTGAGCTTGACATTCGGCAGTAAATTACGTAATATAAAGCTGTCCTACGGGGCTCTCAGATTATGAAAAAGACATTAATTACGTTGATAGGGAGTATTGCATTGGGTGCGGTATGCGGGGCTGTAGAGAACATGGAAAGGGGGTTCGGGACGGAGGTGAGCGCAATTTATAACGTAGCGTTGAAGGACGTAGCGGATGATGTGGGATGCAAAGTTAATACGTACGGACTTGACATGGCATCCCTCTACAAAATAGACAAAAACCACTCTGTGAATATCCATTTTGCTTTGGCTACAGGAGATAATGACGAAGACGGCTCGGATGGGGATGTCAATTCGAAGAATTCTGAGCTATTGAATGCGGAACTCATCAATTTTACTATTATGCCCGGGTATCGTTTTACAACTGCAGTAACCAAATCTGTGGACATTTTTTTGGGGGTAAATGCGGGTTTGGCATGGTCGCATGCAGAATTAACGAACGCGTACGGTAAATCAGAAATAAGTGAAAAACAGAGTAAGTGGGATTATGCTTGGAGTGCGGAAATAGGGACTACACATAGATTTTCCGAAGATAGCAGACTCATGATTGCAATCAGTCTACGAAGTATACACGCTCAGCTCCCTTTCCACAAACTTTCCGAGTGCAAGGCAAACAGACAACTCCAGCTAGGTATCCGAGCCGGTTACACCAGCCTTTTCTGAATCACTTCCTTTTCAGTGTGTATGGATGCTTCACGCCGGTGCATCTGTGAGGTACGGTGTGATGACGTTCGCCAGATCTTCCATCAAGTAGAGCGGAATGCTCAAGAAACCGGCATGCTTTCCGTAGCGTGCCAAGGAAGTGCGTACCGCGAGCTTCGGTCCGTATTTTTCGCAATACACACGTAGGCTCTTGGATTGTGTATTGACAGTTGATTTCACCTCGATAGGAATGATGTATCCGTTGTGTTGTAAGACGAAATCAACTTCTGCTACCCCGCTCGGGTTTGTCCAATATGCGAGAGGTGTGCGAGGGAGTGAGCTTGTAAGCATTTGACAGACACATTGTTCGGTTAAAGCACCCTTAAACTCAGAGTAAAGATCGCGGGTAGGTTGTTCCCCGCCCGGGTCGGTCATAGCTCGCAGGAGTCCGGTATCATTCACAAAAAGTTTGAAAGCAGACGTTTGTTCATAGTGGGGCATAGGTATTTCCGGTTTGTTGATCCGGTGGACGCGTCGTACCAATCCGCACAGAGCAAGCCAGCTGATAGCTTCTTCGTAATCGCGACCCCGAGCTCCGGCTTTGATGTTGGCATAGCTGAATTTACCCATGGGACGCGCGAGTTGGGCAGGTAAGCTCTGCCAAACTTCATGAATGCGTAAAATTTGTTGAGGTAAGGAGTATTTGGCGAAGTCTTGGGTATAAGCATCGAGTATTTGGTGCTGAAGTTCACGCACAGTAGCACCGGAACGATATTCGGCGTACTCCTGCACTACTTCCGGCATGCCTCCTACAAGCATATACTCTTCCAGTAGACTACACAGTGCATCGTGAAAAACATCGATCAACTTCACATCTACCTCCCGTAGTATTTTCTCATAGCGTTCCTTCCCCAAGGCACGGAGAAATTCATGAAAGCTGAGCGGGTACAGAGGCATGGCTTCGACGTGTCCCACGGGATACGAGATATGTCGGTGTCGCAGTGCTACTCCGAGCAAACTACCCGCTGCCATAACATGGTATTCCGGGGCACGCTCATGTAGAAATTTCAGTGCATGGAGTGCTCGTTCGCTTACCTGTATCTCATCTAAAATAATAAGTGTTTCCCCGGGTAGCACATCTGTTAAACTCTGTGTACTAATTGCTCGCATCATGGATTCTATCTCAAAATCCTGCTCAAATATCATGCGCGCACGGGGCATTTCAACTAAGTTCAGATACGCTGTTCGGCGGTACGCACAACGCCCAAATTCTCTCATTAACCATGTTTTCCCAACCTGACGCGCACCTTCTAAAATAAGAGGCTTGCGTCTCCGTTTCCCCTTCCATTCCATCAATTTCTGCATCGCGTCCCGTTCCATTGCAACTTCACTTTTACCACTTTTTCCCTAAGCTGTCAACCTTTTTTACACAAAAGTCCCGGGACTTTCTGCCATATTTGCACAAAAGTCCTAGGACTTTTTGTCAATTCTGCACAAAAGTCCTAGGGACTTTCTGCCATAGATATTATAATTTTATTAAAATAATAACAACTAATAAATTGATAAATCAGAGATTATCTATTATATAATTAAGAATTTTTTATTTTAAGTTACTTTAAGTATGGTAATTTGATGCGGCAGAGTTGCCCTTACTTCTTTTGTTTTTACTCACTGTACTCTGCCCAGGTAGAGCTTGTTTCCCACACGCGTACGCGTTCAAGTTTTACACATTTACGCACGGGGTAATTGGCTGAACCATTGGCTACCGCTTCCGCAAGTGCTGCCTTTGCTTTTTTGAAGACGCAGGCTGCCATAGCTTCACTTGTGGGGTCGCCGTGTTCAAAGGGAATGATGCGGTCACCGTAGACTCGTCGAAATACGGCGAAGTTCGGGTCATCTGTATTCATGCACAGCGCATGGTCAAATGTTTGTAGAAAAGTACCGAGCATTTCACTTATCACCTTAAAATCCATAACCATATCGTTTTCATCAAGTGTGTCAGCCGCAAATATAAGTTCCACACTACGAGTGTGCCCGTGCGGGAATTGACAATTGCCCGGATGCTTGGAGAGTAAATGCCCGTTTTCTAACTCTATCCTCTTGCAAATGCGGTACATGGCATTACTATACCATGTAACCACAGAATTTGCAAGAGAAGACAAAGGAGTCGGTACTGCTCCGATAAAATGCAAGTTTTAGTGATGGACGATGATTCTGTGGCAGGTGAACGCGGGGGTGATCAAGTATGAGGTACGAAGTACGAAGAACGAAGTACGAAGTACGAAGTGAAGGAGTTAGGCGCAACGGAGTTGCACAGGGGGGCGATGAACGCAAAGCCGAAACGATGCGTGGGGGAAAATCCATGCACCCGCGAGGTCGAAGTTCCCTTGGTACGCAGCGCATCTGTAACACGCATGGAAATGAGCAACGCGGCATTTTATTGGGACAGGTGTGGGCGGATGTAAAAAAAATAAAAAATTTTACTTGACAGTTGCCTACAAATATGACAGAACTGCCGCGTGACAACGTTGAAGAGCGGTGTTGCGGAGGTTGAGAAATTTACTGCATTGCATCGAAGGGATGAGGTTGCTCTGTGACAGAAAAGAAGGGAAAATGGGGAAATAAGATTTCCGATACCGTAGAAAGGTGTAGATTAATAATATGGATACAGCATTAAAAATGAACAAAGAAGCTCGTGTAGAGTTAGTAACAACATGGAGATCGGAATATGCAAAGACACATTCGCGAGCTCGTAAGAGTTGGATCATCGATTTTATAATGGAATCGACCGGATATAAAGATAGAAAGACCGTAATACGTTTACTGAAACATGGGTGGAAGGAAGGACAAAAGAAGCGACGAGGGAGGGGGAAAAAGTTAGGACGTGAGGAGAGGGTATTGCTAGGGGAGATATGGCTGAAGATGTCGCAGCCATGTGGGAAACGTATGGTGGTACAATTACCGGAGATGTTACCGTATTTAGAGGCGGAGATGGGGATACGACCGGAACAGAGGGAGAAGCTGCTATCAATATCAGCGGCGACAATTGACCGGGAATTGAGGTCGATCAAGCTACAAACGAGGAAGAGAGAGAAGTAGGTGCAGGGGGGGAATCTCAAGAAGAGCATACCGATAATAGATACGACGCGGCAGATAACGGAACCCGGTATTTGTATGCGTACACCGTGGCGCACTGCGGCGGGGTGGCGGACATTGTGGTAGGATTGCGGTTTATCTCTGTTGAACCTAACCTAAACACTTTGTACATTGTACTTGATGCGGGCGTGTGCGAGGGACAATGGTCTTTTCTCCCCTATACGTTTTATTTTCTCGAGACAATTTTGACACCAGACAGGATGTCTGAATGTGATGTCGTAACTATCTGTTAATTCGTAAATTATCTCATATCAATTTTACATTTTACAGGAATTCCTGCATTCTGTAAAATACATGACACAAAAGTTACACACGACAGAATACGCATTATTCTTCAATCTAAAAGGAGATTTTTGTCAGCCGCTATTATAAATTCCGCACCACGGGTATGCCCATGCGGAAATTGGCAATTATTCGGTGCTCGGAGAGATTTCTGGCTCTACTCTTTCGCAGACGCGATACCTAGTGCTACATATATGCCACGTAACTATGGAATTTGCAAGAGAAGACAAAGGAGCAGGTCCTGCCCCAGGGCTTGGCAACAGGAGTCGGCGGGGGTGTGACCGGTGGTGAGAGGGGGTGATTATGCTTGCAATATCGGCAGGGGGGTATAATCTGATATAGGAATCATCAAGCCGCCGTATCAAAAGCCGGGCAATGCCGGGAATCGTCGTATTTACAAGGCATATAAATACTTTCGCACGCAAATTGAAAAGAAATTAGAGGGGGTCAGTGACGCATTCAATGAGATAAACAGCATACTCGACAAGGTAAATTCTGCCATTTTGGTCACGATACAAGTTTCCAACCATGCGGATGCGTACACCTTGTTTGAATCACTGAATAATAGAGGCATTCCTCTCACAGCGGTAGACCTCATAAAGAATAAGTTGTTGGCGCAGCTGGATAACGGGGACACTCATAGATTCAACAGATATTTTGATCGCTGGCAGGAATTACTGGATAACTTAGGAAATGATTACGCCGTTCAGGAACGATTTTTCCGTCAGAATTATAACGCCTTCAGAAAAGAGCTGAATTGTCCCTTCGGGACCGACGGGCAAATGTCGGTCTATCCTCTCGGTTCCCTAGCCACCCGCTCAACTATATTGAGCATCTACGAAAAATTGATCAACAGAGACGCGGTCGGAATCTTTGACGAGCTTTACAATAATGCGGAGATTTACGCAAAAATAGTACTTAATAAAGTTGATGGTGTGGCTGAGCAACTGAGGGAAAACTACCAAGGCTTACTTCGGGTTGAGGGAGCCCCCTCTTATCAACTGCTCCTTTATTTGAACAAAAAAAGAGATGTGCTTTGCCTGGGAGATGCGGACATCGCGAATATTTGCCGCTTACTGGTGAATTACTTTGTGCGTCGGAATATAACAGATAAACCGTCGACGCGATATCTCGGGAAGGTGTTCATGGAAATTATTGATGCAATCGGGCGGGAAGGGTACACAGGTGGGCAAATCGAAAACAAATTACGTGAAATGTTGCGCAGGAGTACTGCTACAGATGAGGAATTTGAGAAGAGCCTGCGAGGTCCGGTCTATGAGATGAATAGCGGGGTTACACGATTTATTTTGTGCATGATGGCAGGGACGAGGGAGCGTGATTTGTGGAAAAAGACAGGCAGCGGGCAGTATGTGTGGACCATTGAACACATTTTACCCCAAGGAGCTGATATACCTGACGCATGGGTAGAAATGATTGCGGGAGGCGATCGCAGAAAAGCAGAGGAGTATCAGGCGAAATACGTGCATACCTTGAGCAATCTTACGGTCACCGGCTACAACAGTACACTGAGCAACAGGTCGTTTCAGGAAAAGAAAGAACGTAAGGATTCGAACAACAATCCGGTAGGTTACCGGAACGGTCTCAGTCTTAACGCCGATGTCTGTGATAAAGAGAGATGGACGATAGAAGCTATTCAAGCACGAACAGAACGCATGGTTAAGGAAATCACGGAAATGTTTCCGCTATAATCAATCGCACGCGCTGTACCACTGAACATTCTTTTCAACAAAATCGATAAATCGGACGAGCACTCCGCATAACATCTGCACGCGGCACGATTTGTGCGCTACATCTCAATATCAATACCGAAGGTTTTAGCGAGGGCATCGGTGTCGAGTGGGGAGGATTCCGGGGGTGAGGGGGAGGAGAGGAGGGAAGCGGGGTCAAGGGAGCGGAGGGAAAAGAGGAGGGAAGGCTCGTTATCGATGAGGACGCCGGCGGCGTAGATAGCTGCGGCTTCGTGTGGGCAGGGCTCGGACCAATCCGGGCAGGTGCAGCTCATTTTCCAATCTGCCGGAGCGGGGAGCAAACCGGTGAGCGGGTCGCAGAGTAGGTGCAGCAGGTCATCATTGGCACGTCCCTCCAACAGAGCGACCAGCGAGGAAACATTACCGGCGGCGGCAGTGCGTAGAGCTTCCGTTTTCTCCGGAGAAAGCGGTGCGAGGGAAAGTTGCACTTCGTAGAGATCTTGAGCACTTACGAGAGCGGAGACAGAACCCGGTGCGAGGTGCAGGTCGAGGACGCAGCCATGGCGCAGCAGAGAACGTCCCGGTGCGAGGCATAGACCGTCCGCTTCGCAAAGAGCCAAGTGCCGCATCCACGCACTACC
Source organism: uncultured Akkermansia sp. (assembly GCA_964545935.1). Lineage (GTDB taxonomy): Bacteria > Verrucomicrobiota > Verrucomicrobiia > Verrucomicrobiales > Akkermansiaceae > Akkermansia. The sequence continues at coordinate 11,741 of CAZJIH010000012.1, forward strand.
CCAAAAATTTTTTGCCATTTTACGTGTAGAAGCGGTGACCGGTGAGAGCTGCATGCCCCGGGCACGCAAATCGGCGGCTCGCTCGGCGGCGAGTCGCGCGAAATCAGCCGTTCGCATCGGAGATACCCCGGATTCGTCCCATGAGCAAAGCATGATACAAGTGCGATGAACCGCAGCCACGCACAGACTGTTCCGGAGGGGACTCATTCGGTGAGTGCCGGGGGAACGGAGCGGCGCAGCCGCGGAGAAGACGGTTATTTTGTGACAGAGCGGAAATACTCCAGCGTAGTACGCAGACCTTCCTCGAGGGAATGCTGAGGTTTCCAACCCGCGGCAAGCAATTTATCCGCACAGGCGCGGGAATGCTTTACATCGCCCGGACGCTCCGGCAAATACACGATTTTACTCTGAGACCCGGCTGCCTGAATAATAATCTGCGCGAGCCGGTTGATAGTAATTTGACCGCCGTAGCCCACGTTATTGACCCCTGTTACTTCCGGGTGCTCCGCCACATAGGTAAGAGCCCCCACGATATCCTTCACGTAAATGAAGTCGCGCGTTTGTTCGCCGTCGCCAAAGATGGTAATATCCTCACCCTTCAGAGCTCTTTCCATGAAGATAGGCACAGCCGCAGCGTATGCTCCCTTGGGGTCCTGACGCGGTCCGAACACATTAAAGAAACGGCAGCACCCGGTGTTAATTTTCCCCGTGGTACGGAACATTTCCATGTAGTATTCGCCGTCGAGTTTCGTGATACCGTACGGACTCTTCGGTTCCGGGTACATGGACTCGACCTTCGGTACTACCGGACTATCCCCGTAAACCGCTGCCGAAGACGCAAGAACAACCTTTTTGACACCGGCGGCGGATGCTTCTTCCAGTACGGTAAGTAAACCGTTTACATTCAAGTCGATAGTTTCACGAATCTTAGCCATGCTCTCCGGAACAGAGACAAGAGCGGCCATGTGGAAGACGTAATCTACGCCCTGTACAGCTCGGCGGACGAGTTCGCGGTCGGTAATACTACCCTCTATAAAGGTAACGCGCAGACCGTCAAGGTTTTTCCTGTAACCGGTGCGTAAATTATCGAGCACGCGAATTTCCTCTGCCTTATTTTGGTAATGCTCCGCGATATGGGAGCCGATGAAACCGGCACCGCCGGTGATGAGTATTTTCATAATCGTTCAATTAGGTGAAAGTGTAAGTAATTTGTTTCAGGAATTCTTTTTTGCGGTCTTCGCAGCTGCCTTAGCCGCTTGCTTCTCTTTCTCCTCGGGCGTCAATATACGAGGAAAAACAGGCGTGGGAGCCTGTACGCGGTGCCCGTCTTCCAAGATACCCCATGTAAGTGTTTGCGGCGACAGCCCGGACGTGTCAACCTGCAGCTGGGAAAGTAGACGAGCTGAGGCATCCGGGAGGACGCAACCCAACAAATAGCCCACGTGAACACAGCTTTCCGCTAAATGGTAAAGAACGCGTTGAAGTTCAGACACTTTTTCCGGGTTTTTTGCGAGTACCCAAGGCTGTTTTTGTTCGATATATCCGTTGCAGAGCGAGACGTGAGCATTCAGTGCACCGAGAGCATCTGCTGTGTTGTAGCTATCCATGTGTGCTCTGAAGGTTGCCGTCGTGTCGGCTAAACTTCGGCGAAGAGCGGCGGAAGCATCATCATCTTCCGTCGGCACCCGGAGGACGCCGTCGCAGTAGCGGATGCACATATTGAGGGAGCGGTTGGCGAGATTACCGAGATCGTTGGCAAGTTCCGAGTTATAGACAGAGCGCAGACGTTCTACGTCGAAATCGCTGTCGTAACCCGTTTTTGTGTCCCGTGCCAGGTAGTAGCGCAGAGCTTCCGCTCCGAAATGTTCGCAGAGTTCGTTGGGGTCGATGATATTGCCCAGCGACTTTGACATTTTGGTGCCTTTGATATTGAGCCAACCGTGCACGAGGAGACGCGGCATCTGCTCGTCGGAAAATCCCATCGCGTGGAGCATGCAAGGCCAGTAAATACCATGTGCCGGTATAAGGATGTCTTTGCCGATGACTTCACACGCGGCGGGCCAGAGTTCGGTAAATACAGGCAGACCGGCATCGCTGCCGGCTTCATATCCGGCAAAGGAGATGTAGTTGATCAGCGCGTCAAACCACACGTAGGTCACATAATCCGGGTCAAAGGGCAGGGGAATTCCCCAAGAAAGCCGATTCGCCGGTCGAGATATGCACAGGTCATTGACGGAACGATCGATGGCCATGAGCAGGTCCTGTCTGCGGAATTCCGGGGTTACGAACTCCGGGTGGTCGTTCACAAATTGCTTCAGCCACGGGATGTGCGCGGTCAGATTGAAATACCAATTTTCTTCTTCCAGCTCAATGACTTCTCCCCATTCCGCACCGAATGTTCCGTCTTCCCCTCGCTCTTTGTCGGTGAGAAATTGCTCCTGCCGCACCGAATAAAATCCTTTGTATGTCTTTTTGTACAAACACCCTTTCTCGCGTAGAGCAGACAAAATTTTCTGTACGCAACGCTCATGACGCGGGTCAGATGTAGCTGCCCACCCGTCGTAGGCTATACCTAGGCGTTCCCAAAGTGCCGTAAATTTCTGAGTTACCTCCTGCGCATACTGCAAGGGAGCTACACCCGCCGCCTCGGCCTTTTGCTGGACTTTCTGACCGTGTTGGTCCACACCCGTCAGCAGGTATGTCTCCTCTCCGCACATGCGGTGCCATCGCGCTATCACGTCGGAAAGCACCTTTTCGTACGCGTGTCCCAAATGGGGTGATCCGTTAGTGTAGTCGATGGCCGTAGTAATGTAAAACATAACGCGGGATATTGTAGCACACGGATCCCCTATACGCAAGAAAAACGATGCCATGGAGTACGAAATATGACATTGCAAAGCCGAAAAGAAGGCGTACGGCGGAACTGCGCCCTCCGGTAAACCGTAGGTACCCCCAATCAAAATCTGCTTCCCGCCGCTCTCTTTCTCGGAGCGAATGAGAATTTATGTGTATGCGGCGATTATCAAAAAACTCGGAGCTAATAAGAATTTTTTTTATAAATTTTTTTGATATACCGCGTATTTTGTCTTGACGCGGCGCAGATATTTTGCTAGAATATGCGCGTTGACATCGATACGCGGGTGTCGTTCAGTGGTAGGACACGTGCTTCCCAAGCATGTAACGCGGGTCCGATTCCCGCCACCCGTATGGTGCGAGCAAAGTTTTTTTCGGTTAGTATTCGGGTTCATTATTCAGCCGTATTCCTTCGGGGGTACGGTCTTTTTTTCTCCCGTCCGCGTCGAGCATAATAACGTACTTTCGGTAAACAACAACGAAGGCAAAGATTGGGGTCGGAGGGGGACGCCGGATAAAAAGCGAGGTGTGAGATCGCGAGGATGGAAGGACGCGGGCAGGCGTGAAAGACAAACGACCTATGCTCCCGCATTGCAGGAGCATAGATCATTCGAAAACGCGCGTATATGAAGGAGGAAAAATTCCGCGCGTTAAGACTTCACAACCGAAACAAGCACCACAGTTCCGTTAAACGGAGTAGTTACTTTTTCGGGCAGAGAAATTTGCGACAAGCGAAGCGACTCACCCAGCGTGAGGGGCGAGATATCGAGGCTGATCACCTCCGGTAGGTCCTGCACAGCGCAACGGACGGGCAGATCGTAGACAAGCTGCTGCACCTGACCACCCATGGCAACCCCGACGGGCGTACCCTTCAGATGCATAGGCACTTTCGCGAGTACGACAGTTTCAGGCGTAACTGCGAGAAGATCAACATGCGTAATGCTATCTGTGAGATGATTATGCTGCACACTTTTTACGAGGGTGAGCACTTTTTTCCCGTCTATTTCAATCTCGACCAATAGACTATCGGTCTCTGCATTGCCGAGTAAATTACGCAGGTCCGCTTCTCTGAATCGTAGATTTATATTTTGACCGATTGCAGTTCCGTAAAGAACTCCGGGAACCCATCCCTGAGCGCGGAGTGCATTTAATTTACCGGTTCCGACTTGGTCGCGTTTCTCGACCTTGAGTTGTACAACGTTCATATTTGGTAATAAAATACGGTTTATCTTAAGTGTCCGACGTCGGTGCGCATACGTCACCCGCCGAGTGTACGCGCTCTCGTTTGCGTAACGTGAGCGGAGCACCAGAATGCCACATCGACGTCACTTTGTCAAGCCCGAATTTCTCAATCAACAATCAAAAAAGTAGGGGAGAGGGTTAATTTCGCGAGGCTTCTTCAACGGCGACGGCTACAGAGACGGTGGCGCCGACCATAGGGTTATTACCCATACCGATGAGACCCATCATTTCCACGTGCGCGGGCACAGAAGAAGAACCGGCGAATTGAGCATCGCTGTGCATACGCCCCAAAGTATCAGTGAATCCGTAAGAAGCGGGACCCGCCGCCATGTTATCCGGATGCAGAGTACGACCTGTACCGCCGCCGGAGGCTACGGAAAAATACTTTTTACCGGCGAGCACACATTCTTTTTTGTAGGTACCCGCTACGGGATGCTGGAAACGGGTGGGATTCGTAGAATTACCCGTGATGGAGACATCCACGCCTTCCAACCACATGATAGCGACACCTTCACGCACATCATCCGCGCCGTAACAGTTTACTTTAGCACGTTCCCCGCTTGAGAAGGCAATCTTTTTCACCACTTCAACTTTGCCGGTAACGTAATCAAATTTAGTTTGACAGTACGTGAAACCGTTGATACGAGAAATGATGTAAGCGGCATCTTTGCCTAAACCATTCAGGATAACACGCAAAGGTTTTTGACGCACTTTGTTGGCAGAGCGAGCGATACCGATGGCACCCTCTGCGGCGGCGAAGGATTCGTGTCCTGCCAAGAAGCAGAAACAATCCGTTTCTTCCCGCAAGAGCATAGCGGCTAGGTTACCGTGTCCCAGCCCGACTTTGCGGTCATCCGCGACCGAACCCGGGATACAGAAACTCTGTAACCCTTCACCGATAGCAGCCGCGGCATCGGCTGCTTTAGTGCACCCCTTTTTGATGGCAATAGCCGCGCCGACCGTATATGCCCAACCGGCATTTTCAAACGCTATATTCTGAATACCACGTACGATAGCCCGTACGTCTATTCCTTTTTCCAAGCATACCTTCTCCGCTTCCTCGCAAGAGGACATACCATACTTTTGCAGCACAGGGAGAATTTGGTTAATGCGACGATCGTATGATTCAAATAATGGCATAATTCTAAATAAGTTAAAGGTTAATTATTCGTGACGGGGGTCAATGTATTTAGCAGCACCTTCAAATTGACCGTAGGTTCCGGTGTATTTTTTGTACGCTTCATTGGCATCTACGCCCTTCTTGATATCCTCCATCATAGGACCGACTTTTACATATTGGTAACCACAAATTTCGTCATTGTCGTTCAGAGCAAGTTTTGTGATATAACCTTCTGCGAGTTCTAGGTAACGCGCACCTTTCGCGAGTGTACCGTAGAGAGTACCTGTCTGCGACCGCAGCCCTTTACCCAAATCTTCCAACCCGGCTCCGATAGGTAAGCCTCCTTCGGAGTACGCGCTTTGCGTGCGTCCGTATACAATTTGTAAAAATAGTTCACGCATAGCGGTGTTGATAGCGTCGCAAACCAAATCGGTGTTGAGAGCTTCCAACACGGTTTTTCCCGGGAGGATTTCGGACGCCATAGCGGCGGAATGCGTCATACCGGAGCATCCGATAGTTTCTACCAGAGCTTCTTGGATAATCCCGTTTTTGACATTCAGGGTCAACTTACATGCGCCTTGTTGGGGAGCACACCAACCTACTCCGTGTGTCAAACCGGATATATCTTCTATTTTCTTCGATGCGGTCCACGCCCCTTCCTGCGGAATCGGCGCAGGGCCATGATCACAGCCCTTTTTCACGCAACACATGTGTTCAACTTCTGTTGTATATTGCATAGTCGTGCCTTTTTTAATGTGAAATATGAGGAGACCCCGTACAAAATACGGTACCTCCGCTTTGTCACGAATTATTTTATCATACCTTTGCCTTTTGTCAACACCACTGAATCATTGAACCGCAGGACCGCCACAGTTTCTTCTTCCCCGACGCATTTCAGATTGACGATCGGAGAAGAACACACGCTCTTTTGCGCGTCCCTTTTCCTTTTGAAGCTATATGACAGATACGCCCTAGCGGTGCGTGAACTTCATTTTACTTGCAGAGTAGGTAAAGTTCGTGTATAATGGGGGTGGTTATGAACGAAACACTCATAGATATCAAAGAGCGGCGTAGTTGCCGCAAGTACACGGGGCAGGCAGTTGGACGGGAGGTATTGGAGAAGGTATTAGAAGCCGGGACGTATGCGGCTACGGGGCATGGTACGCAGTCGCCGCGTATGGTAGTGGTGACGGATGCGGGGCAACTCCGGGAACTTTCAGCGCTCAACGGACGCATTTGGGGGAAGGACACAGACCCCTTTTACGGGGCACCTGCGGCGGTATTTGTTATGGCGGACAAGCAAGCCCCCACGGGGACGCAGGACGCGTGTTTGGTGATGGGGAATTTAATGTTAGCGGCGCACGCGCTTGGGTTAGGTTCCTGCTGGATTAACCGAGGCAAAGAAATGTTCTGCCTACCGGAGGGTGTAAATATTATGAAGGGGTGGGGACTTGACCCGGAGCGCTATGAAGGGTTGGGTATCTGCGTTCTCGGGTACCCGGCTGAAGGCGGCATCGTCCGAGCTAAACCGCGCAAAGCCGACTACATCCTTTACGTTTGAACCCGCTCGGCGCACCATGGCACCCATAGACCCCGATTCATCGATCTACTCCCGACTCAACGACCGAGCCATCTCGGAGCAGGAGATCAACTTACGACCACCGGATTTTGATGAATTCTGCGGGCAGGAAAAGGTCAAGGAACGGTTGATACTTATGGTAGCGGCCGCGAAGCAACGCGGAGATGTGCTCGACCATGTCCTTCTCAGTGGTCCACCCGGATTAGGCAAAACAACTTTGGCGTACATCATCGCACATGCGGTGGGACGTAGTTTGTACATAGCATCCGGGCCACAGATTGAAAAAGCGCGGGATTTAGCGGGACTTCTCACGCGTTTGGAAGAGGGAGACGTATTATTTATCGATGAGATTCACCGTTTGAATCCGGCTGTGGAAGAATATCTTTACCCGGCAATGGAAGATTTTCGGCTTGATATCATGATAGACCAAGGACCGGCGGCTCGTTCGGTGAATATGCGTCTGAAACCGTTTACGCTTATCGGCGCGACAACACGGAGCGGTATGCTTACCGGGCCGCTCCGCTCTCGCTTCGGTATTGCTAACCGTTTGGATTACTACACTACATCCGAACTCTGTCAAATTCTGAAACGTTCGGCAGGCTTGATGAAGGTAACAATGACCCCGGAGGGCGCGGAAGCGATAGCCCGACGTGCTCGCGGTACCCCGCGTGTCGCCAACGCTTTGTTGCGTTGGGTAAGAGATTACGCACAGGTGCGAGCCGACGGCGAAGTGAACGCGCAGGTAGCGGAACGCGCCCTGGAAATGATAGATATCGACGCGGATGGTTTAGATGAGATGGATAAACGAATCTTGGAAACCCTCATTTACAAATTTGACGGGGGACCGGTAGGACTTTCCTCTTTGGCTGTCGCACTGGGGGAGGATGCGTCTACGCTGGAAGATGTACATGAACCCTTCCTGATCATGCAGGGTTATATCAAGCGCACACCGCGCGGGCGCGAGGCGATGCCCTCGGCTTATACCAAGCTCGGGGTGAACATGAGCGGACAACTGAATTTCTGAACCGTATCCCCGCCGCTTTGTCGATTGAGTGCGGGCGCGGCGGAAGGCGCGGCTGGCGGTGACGGGTGTGATACAAAGACTTATTGATGAAGACATTATGAAAAGAGTTATCTGTAATTTGATGATAGTTTTTTGCGGTATGTTGCTAATGGGATGTACGCAGCAGATGATGCAACGACAGGTGCGGAATTCGCGTACGGTGGTGCTCGATATCGGGCACTATTACGCACCGTGGCGCGGGGGACAGGGGGCTCGCACGCCGGACGCGCGTTTCGGAGGTACCGTTGAAGAGTGCGAGTTTTGGTACAGGTACGCCGGTGTGGTAAAGCAAGTGATTGAACGCGCGGGATACAAATGCGTTGTTATCAATCGCGGTAACACACCCACCGAACCGGTCTTGGCGGAAGCCGCGCGGCGAACGGGTGTTATCCAAGTAAAAACTCCGGTACCGACAGGTGTGTACCGCTCCCGCCACCACCCGGAACGTATGGCTGTAGGGATGCTCAGTGCGGATTACGCTCTGGATTGGAAACCGGCGGCAGTCGTTTTCCTCCACCTGAACAGCGAATCTGACGGATGGCTGAATTCTTACAAAGGCGCTTTTTACTGCAACTATGTCGGTCAGGAACTCGCCGTTTCCATGGCTCAGCAGATGAATAGTACCCTCTTTAACCGAGCCCTGCCGAATCAAGGGCAGCCCTGCGGAGTTGTTATACGGACTGACGGACATAAAGGCGGCGGTGATTGGCTCAATACGTGTAATGAATCTTACGTTCCGGCAGTTATCACGGAAGCGGTCTTCCTCTCTAACCCTGAACACGTACGCTTCCTGAATAACCCCCGAAATGCCGAACGCTTCGCTCAAGTCATCGGCGAAGGCGTTGTGCGTTACCTGAACAACAGATGAACCGCAGTTGCGCCGCGGAATCGCTGCTTGCGCCGCATTTCCCCGCATTTTTGATTGAGGGATAATGTGCACTCCGTGATGCACCTTCACCGCGCAAGTACCTTCCGACGCATGTGGTGGGCAGTGGTTCATGGCTTCGTACGTCGTACTGAAATCACTCCCGCATGTCTCTGAAACTAAGGCATTGCCCAACGATAGAAAGTCATTTTTTGGGGGGCGATTATGAAGCGCTGATAAAAAAATTTGCATTTTTTCATATTTCTTTCTTGCAATCGCGCTCGAAAAGGTGTAAAAAATATCTTGTCAATTCTGTACAGAATGAGATTTACCACCATGAAAACAACAATAATGCACATTGGAGTACGAGCCTTCTCAATGGGGATGGCTGCTATGTTTATGTTACCTACATTATTTGCACAGGAAGCGGAAGGCGGGGGGGCTGCTGTCACCCAAAAATCTGCTTTGCAGAAGTGGGTAATAGATGGAGGATGGACGATGATACCGCTTGTTGTGTTACTTGCGGCAACAATCTTCCTCTTGGTATTTTGCATGATGGCGCTTACCAAGGAGAAGTTCTGTCCGGAGGAGTTACGCTCGCAGCTGTTAGCGCTCATGTCGGAGTGCCGAGTTCAGTCTGCCATACAGCTATCCACGACAAGTCCTACATTCTTGGGGCGGCTTGTGGCTTACGCTTTACCGAACATAGATGCCAATCGACCGGAAGATTTAGGGAAGGACGGCATAGAAGATGCCATAGCGGACTTTACCGCGAATGAAAGACCGCAGACGATGAAGTATGTGGACATGTTGGCATTGATAGGTTCGTTAGCACCATCCATCGGACTATTCGGAACGGTGCAAGGTATGGTAGGAGCCTTCGCTATCTTGGCAGAATCTGGGCAGGCAGACCCCACGCAGCTTGCAAGCTCCATCTCTGTGGCACTACTTACGACTTTCTGGGGGCTGATCGTATCCATTATCGCTATACCCGCTTTCTTCTTCCTCAAGAAGCACGCGCAGGCATTGGAAGCGGATTGCGTGAATACCATTGAAGAAATGGTTAATACCTCCATCAATGTAATCAATGCGGAAGCCCAGTTAGCACGTATACCTGAAGGGCTAGCCGGTAGTGGAGCAGAGGCAGAGGGGCAGGCATAAGCCTACCCTCTCCCCCGTGTGGGGCGTTTGCCGGTACGCCAAGTCTTCCGAGCAATCCCCCGCACGGTACGTCGAAATGTCAATATCTTACATAAATCAATAGTTATGGCAAAAAAGAGTGCAAGAGGGAATGATGAAGTAAAGGGGGATGTAAACCTCTCTCCCATGATTGATTGCTGTTTCTTGTTGCTGATATTCTTCGTAGTGAATGCTACCCAGATTACAGTAGCGAAGGATCCGAGCGTTAAGATGCCCAGCGCTGTTTCGTGTTCTGAGCTTGAAGATGCCAAGGGATGTATCGTGGTTAATGTATTTGCTGATCCGTCTAAGATGTCGTCTAAGGCGCTCGAAAAATACAACAAAGCGTACGCGCCCGGCTCTTACTGGGGAGTTGCTGATGTCAATGGCAAGACGATGGGGTACAACTCCGGTCAGGTTCAGGACCTTACTGACTTTATCAAGAAGCAAAAGGAGATAATGGTAGGGCGCGGTATTCAGGAGGCTAAGATTCGTCTTTACATACGTGGTGATTTGGAAGCTCCGTGGGAACGTTCCAGTACGGCTATTCGTTGTGCGGCTGCCGCCGGTGTCACCAATATGGTTTTTGGTACCTTACCCTCTAAGTAAAAACTAATATCTTAAATAATATGGCCAGACATAAACAAATTCAAACAGAAGAACAAGAGGATCCGGAGATGAATATATCCTCTATGATCGATTGTTGCTTCCTCCTTCTTATTTATTTCTTGGTTGCTACATCTCTGGTTAGCGAGAAGAAACTTGATATATCGATACCGGCTTCCGAGACTGCAGCTTCCGCAAAAAAGCCTCCCGTTGATCCATCAAAGATATTTGTGAAGGCGGACGGAAGCATTACGGTGAACGGCGACATGCCCGTAGGTGAGCCGTATAACCCTAGCTTAGAACCCGGTGACCCGGGCTACCGTGGACAACGCCAACTCGATCAGCTCGTGGAGTATCTTAAAACTCAAAAAGATTTGGCAGAATCTGTTCAGGCAGAACCAATTGTTATGCTTACCGGAGCTCCTACGGCACCGCACCAGCGGATAGTAGATGTCATGGCCGCCCTCGCTACGGTGGGTATCCATTCCGTTGGTATCAGTACGGCTGACCCCGATGCCAATTAGTGAATACTCTGACATAACTCTTTATATACGACATTCATCCCATCTTTTTCGATATCTTTCATCACCTAAACAATTATTTTTATCATGAAAATGCGTACTCCTATTTCTACAATTGTGGCACTTGCGTTGTTGGGTACTCCGCTTGCGGTACAGGCACAGAACCCCAATGCTATATTCAATGAAGTTAAACAGTTACGCAGTGCGAATAAGACTGCCGAGGCTCTTAAACTCACTGAAAAGATGATTGCCATATTCGGCAATCCGGAAAATCGCGTAGGCAAGCAATTTGCATATTACGCGCCGTTTTTTATACATCAGCATGCCGAAATGCTTGCAGGTATGGGAGAATACGATAAGGCATGTGAGACGCTGAATGATCTTGCCACCAATGCGCGATACAAATCAAAGGCAATGCTTGAGGGAGCTAAAGCTTTACCCGATGGAGAAGATGGTTATCTCGCTTTGCTCTCGATGGCGACCTTTCAACAGGGTCTAGTGCGTTACAAGCAAGCTGTCGGAACGGCGGATAAACCCGGTGATCCGGAAGCGTTTGCTAAGTGTATACCGTTGCTTGAGGCATACTTGGAGCAGTATGATGCAGGTAAGGTCAGCAAGAAGGAAAAACAAGCGAAATATAATTCTATTGCATATTTACGTTTGCTTCAGGCATATCTCTTGCAGAAGACGCCGGACTTTAAGAAGGCCGGGGAATATATGACGAAGATGGGACGGACGAAGTCATTGTTACCTGATGATATGGTGATGGAGGGACTCGATACGGTGATGCGAGTAGCTGGCAATGACCCGAGTTACATTGGTTGGACTGCCAAAATGATTAAGGCAAATCCCGGGAATTTTCATGTTGCACCCTATCGCTTGGCGCGCTACATTTCTGTGTTGTACAATCACGGTATAAAGTCCATACAGATGATGAACACAGCACTGGAGAATAGCAACCTTGAACAGGCATTGTCAGCTGTAGAAGCTGCGAATTTGCTCTTGGGTACCATGCCGGATACAGCGGAAACTCAGCAATCTACGGAGGAAATGGCAAAAATTCTTGGCGAACGGATTGCGGCTGATCGTTATATGGGAACTACCTACAACGGCGTGTTTTACAAGAAATTGGCAGAACAATTGGAGGATATGGTGGCAAATAAACGTGAGCTGGAAGCGTACGGGATGCTACAGACAGCGAATGCGATGGTGAAAATGGGGTCTAATCGTTTAGCCAAGGCCGGGTATAAAGTACTCATCGATCGTTACCCTCAACTTGCTCAAGGTGAAGGTGAAAAGAGACGTGAATTGAGGGACATTAACTATCTCCAGTATTCCCAGCTCTGCAATGCTACAGGAGATGAAAAGACTGCTGCAGAATACGAGGCAAAGGTTAATCCGAGTAATGTTGGTGACGGTAACAAGAATGTAGTAGCCATCAACAAGATGGTACGCTTCACTAAAGAACAACAGTGGGATAAGGCTTTACCCGCAGCCGATGAGGTATTGGCTGCGGTTTCTGCCCAGAGTGATCCGCTGACATACGTAGCGGCGTGCTTCTCTAAAATCGCAGCTTGTTACAGTCTACACCGCATGGAAGAAGCTGCTAAGCAGGGTGAAGAATTGTTGAAATCCGGTTTATTACAAGTGAAGGAGGGTGGACTTACCCAAGAGCAAGTCAACAATTATGAACCGCAGACTCTCTTTTTCATGATGGATGCTTACAGAGTGCTCGGTGAAAAGGAACCAAAGAATTTGGATCGTGCCATTGAGATAGGGGACGAATTCATAAAAAAATATCCTTCGATAAATCTCGAGGAGAATAAGTTAGCCCCTAATGTTTACTTTGATGCTATCACCACGCTTCTTAAGCGGAATGGGCACGGGGATGAAAATGCGATGCGGGCTGATAAGGAGAGAGCCTTGCGCTTTTGTGACGTTATTGCCAAAAATTGGAAGGAACATGAAGTTTATCCCACGGCACGTTTGCTGGCAGGTAGTATCCTGATCAACGGGGACGATGATAAACTGAAACCCCAAGGGCTCGTCTATTTGGAAGAAGCAGTGCCTGCGGCTCTTAAGCTAAAGGACGGCAAAGGCAAGTCAGTGGCATCCAATGCTCTCTTCTGGCTTGCTTCATTTTCTCCGGAATATGACCCGCGTGAGGGTGAGGACGAAGCCGGGAAACAAGCGCGTATCAAAGGATATTTTGACACGTTCTGGAAAGATGTAGATGCTGAGGGTGATGATTTCTCGTTGCAGATGGCTATCTTGCAACTTGGGCGTGCTGTAGAAGCCAAGGATAAGGGAGCGTACGAGAGTTGTCTGAAACGAGCGCAGGATGTTATAGGTCGGGAAGCGACGCATGCTTTTAGAAATAGTACGCAGAATCCCGAGCTGGAACGCTCCCTTAATTCTTTTGTGGAGCATTATGTGAACGGCGAGAAGCAGATTCACAATAAAGACCTTACGCTTGAAGAGAAGAAAGCATACCTTATGAACTTTCCCGGTGTTGAGAAAGATGATCAATACACGAATGCAATTTTACGCATGGCGTTGCTGAATTCGATGACAGAAGCGTGGAATTCGGCAAAGCGTGCGGGGAAGACTGAGGAAGCGACAGCTTTGGAACGCGATCGTACGCGTTTTATCCGTGAGATGCGGGACGCATTTAAGCCGGAAGTGCTCACCAATTACATCTGTGTTAAGATGGGGCAGTATGAGTTGGAGAATGCCAACAGATTTCCTGCGGGTAGTGAGGAGCGCAGGCAGTCGGTTGCTACTGCCCTTACCTATTTCGAGCAGGTGTTGTCGCGCAATAAGGATCAATTGAATGAAGCAACGCTGGGTAAGGCGCAGGCTCTCACGCTTTCAGACGATAAAGCTCAGCAGCAAGAAGCTCACTCGCTGTACACGAAACTCATTGCCGTACAGAACCCTGAGGTGGCAGGACCGGCTCTCATAGGACTGACCGATCTCAATATAAACACGGGAAATTACAGAGATGCCGTTGATAGCGCGAGTAAGTTCATGAATATTCGTGGAGGTGGTACTCAGAGACAACGTGCTGAGATGCAACTTAAATTGGCAAAGGCATTCTGTGAGTCCGGGCAGGTGCAGGAGGGTATCCAGACGTATGTGAACATTTATAGTCACAATTTCGGTAATATATCTGTTTCTGCACCGGCAGTTACGGAACTTATGCGTCAATATTGGAAACGCAATACTCCGGCTAAAGGGGATCGTATGAAAAAATATTCTCCATCGGACCGGTGGATTGCATGGAATACAGGACGTGGTTACGTGCAGAGAATTCGCCAAGCGAAGATAGAACAGAAGATGTCAGCTTCGGATCGTGATCTTTTCAATGAGGTGGTACTCTTAGTGGATGAATACGGGAAAGATTCCGCTGTACAACGGGAAGAAAAAGCAAATAATGACTTTCAATCCAAAGTAAAAAAATAATTACGAACTCATAGCTATTCTTTATTGACGTATGAAAACAAAGAACTTAATCATGTTGCTTTCTGGTGTGCTTGCGGCGGCACCGATCGTAACGGCTCAACAGCCGGCAGTTCAATTGGTTGCGCAAGTACAGCAGTCTCAAAAGTCTAAACTTCGTCGTATACATATATTGGCGCCGGTGGAAGTGGCTAAGGGGGAGTTCCTTTGGCTGGATGAAGGTGCGGATGCTCCTGTTTCTATGAAGGTGAAGGATTTTAAATTTTTCTTCATAGAGACGCCGAAAGACCTTGCGGAGGCTCTCAGGGATTATTCGGCAGATGATTTAGATGCGAGAAAACAGCTTTCAAAGGTACGTGCCAAGTATGCGGCATTTGCCGGTTTACCGGGGAATCCTGCTACATTTGCGGGACTCATGGAAGTTAGTTGTGCCGCACGTGCTATGGATTGGAAGGCATTGGACAGGGCAGTGGGCGAATTTCCATCGCCTCGTTTTTTGGATGCGGCGGGACGCGAGAAACTTGCGGCGGCGCGTGTACTCAGCAAGGTGAGTGATGATCCTGCTACGGCTGCTGCACGCCAGAAGGAAGTGGAGGAAGTTTTGAAGGCGGCAGTTGATCCGACCAAGGCTTCATCGGAAGTTTATACTTGGTTGAAGTATGCTCTGGGACGAGCCCTTGCCAGTAATATTCCGGCTAGTGAGTTGCAGAAGGGAATTAGTTCTGACAATGTACCACTTGCCGGGCAGGCGATAGATGCATATTGCGAGGCGGTTGCGGCTGCTCACGGACGCTATATGGAAATTCCGATTGATGCGATGCACCGTGCCTTCCGTATTTTGTGGGCAATGCCCGGTGTAAAAGATTTTGCAGCAAAGGCAGGGAAGTTGGATAAGAAATCGTGGAATGCTGCTCCGTATAATTTCCGCGATGCCGTGGTTATGGCATATCTCCTGCGTAACGTATATGCTTCGGAGTTGAAGGATGAAGCTATAACTAAAGCTGCTGAATTTTATGTTAATCCTTTCCTTGGTGCAAAAGCTTCACCGCAGAAAACGGCGGATGGCGGTTCCGAGAAGAATTCGCCTCCCGCGGCGGCGAATAAGCCTTCGACCGGGAAGTCTGCGGTTGATGCGCAGAAAAAGGCACCGGGCGCGAAATCCAAAACGCCACAGCCGAAACCGAGGAGATGAAAAGATAATAGGTTTGCGGCGTCTGTCGCAGGAGCCCATATCCCTTTCCGGCGGGGAATCGTAAGGGTTCGGTGCCGGCGTGAGCGGCACGCTCCGCGGTCATGCGGCATGTGGGTATACATGGAGAGATGATCGAAAAATTGGGTTGCCTATGATGCAGGATATGCTGGTCCGGCTTTATGATTTGCCGTCGTTGCAATCGGTTCTCGCGCGAGTGGAGCAGCGTGGGATATGTGTGCGTCGCTGCATGCCTTATGAGTTGCATGTTTTGCAGCGTTGGGTTGGGGGGCATTTTTCTCCCAAGTGGGTAAGTGAAACCACAGTTGCTGTGTGCCACCAGCCACCGGGATGTTTTATTGCGACGTTCAATTCTGATATCGTGGGTTTCGTTTGTGTGGATGCCACAATGCGAGGTTTTGTCGGACCGATGGGTGTTGCACCGGTGTGGCAGGGTTCCGGTGTCGGTGCTGCCTTACTCCTTACGGCTCTTTATGAGATGCGCACCTTAGGGTATGCTTACGCTATCATCGGTGGAGTTGGTCCGGTCGATTTCTATCGTAAAGTAGCCAATGCTACACCTATCCCGAATTCTTCCCCGGGAATATACCGCGATCTCCTCCCTGAACCGCAATCCTCCGTGACCTATCCCGGTGCATGCCGCCCTATTCCGCCGCCGCATTGTTGATCGGAAAATTACCGTGAAATTAGTACCCTCGCGGTGCAAGGTTCTTGCAGAGACGGCGCGCATTGCATCGAATTCGGAAAAAAATGGGGTTAGAGACAACTCTGATCTTGCCAAGTGGCAGATTATGCTGTAGACTAGAAGTTGCAGTACGACTTATACGACTATGGCAGAACCTCTCAAAAAAACTACAGACACAGTATCGCCTTCACGACTTCGTCTTAACACGGGAACTCAACCGACAAGGACAGTGCGGCTCGTGGGTTCTAACGGACAGGTCATAGCTCCGAAATTACGTACGTCAGCGGTACCTACACCGCCTACAGAAGTGCCTACACCTGAGGTACAAACACTGCAGCCTGTGCCGCAGGAGGAATCTGTCGCCGGAGTTATGCAGCAACAGGCGGAAGTAGTGGCAGAAGCACCGGTGCCGGAAGACCGTGGACAAGCAGAAGCGGTAGTGGCTTCCCCTCTGCTGAATGTTGATGCGCAGTATATCGAACAACTTAGGCAAAATGTGGCAAAGCCACCTATTTGGAAGAGTAAAGGATTTATATTTGCCTGCGTAGGGATAGTTGTGGTAGGCGGGATATGTGGCGCACTTATTATGCAGCATAACGCCAAGTTAGATGCCAAGAGGGAAGAGAATGCGAGGATTATGAAAGTGTTGCGGCGTGCGCAGAAAATTAATCAACAAAATATTGAGACTTTATCGCAGGCCAAGGAAAAGAACGTAAATGTCAAGTGTACCATGGCTGAGGCGAAGTTTCTGATGAAGATAGTGGTCGATCCGGCGATGAAGGATGATGAGGGGAAGCCGCTTTTTGGTGGGCACCCGGATGGGGTGGCCCAGTTGGCTTGCATGCTGCTTAGCATTGCCAGTGAGGAGAATGCGGATATCTGCAAGTATGTCTTTGAACGTCTTAACAAAGATGCAGCAAAAATTAAATCGGTCACGTATCGTTGGTTGGTGCAGAGACTTGCCACGGCAGATATCAAGGGAATTAACGAAAAATTACGTAAACTAGCTGATCAAATTGCCGGTAAGTCTGCCAAGAAGCTCCGTCAACGCGACGATTTACTTTCGTATATCTGGGAAAGTATGGGATTACGAGTAACATCCGAGGACATACCGGCGCTCATTGAAATCCTAAAAAAACCGGATACAGCCAACGGACTTATTCGTACCATCTCGATTTGCTTAGATAACATCATTGAGATGGAAGAATCACCCGATAAGAAAAAAGAGCTCGGAGATCAAATATTTGATGCGGTACCGGAGAAAACACGTGCGTACTTGGTAACTACATTCGGTAAATCAGCATCTCCCAAAGCTCTCGCTTACTACAAACAACGCGCATCCGATAAAAAGAATTGGAACACCGATAAGGATTATTTCGCGAGTTATTCCCAAGATGATATTGTTGCGTACCTTCAGCAGGAACTGATGCCCTTAGCGGCTGATGATGCACGCAATAAAAAGCTTGTGGAGAGTATGGTGGCCGGCGTACTACGACAGAACCGTGATCGCACTCCGGAGGATGCCCATAAACTTATCAAACTTGTTTATGATCAAATAGATGAAGATACTTCCGAGTGGAGCTCTATCGATGCACAGGTTGATCCTGATTCCGGTACGTTCATCGGTGAAAGTAACCCGAAATACAAGGAATTAGTCGAAAAGAAGGAGAAACTTGATGTTGCTCGTGCGCAAAAAATTAACCTCATAAGGGTACTATCAAGTATGTACGATTGGCCATGGGTCGTCCAATTGCTGGAAAATTATACGAAGGATAGCGATGTTCTACTCGCCGCAGACGCTCGGAATGCGCTGGAAAAAGTCAAAAAGAACCGTGAGGCAAGCGATAAATTACGCTCAAATTACAAGAGAAGAACTGAACCGCAGCCCTGAACCGCAGTCCTGCCCCGATGCCCGCCCCCCCTCCGCATTTTTGATTTTTGATTTTAGATTTTTGATTGAAATTCTAGGCGCT
>CAZJIH010000013.1:0-23853 GCA_964545935.1 uncultured Akkermansia sp.
AGTTCTGAATGCAATTTTTTGATCATGCGATGCTTTTGTGCTTGCGATTCAGCTAGGCAAAAAATACTTAGGATACACAAAGCTCGTATGGTACGATGCCATGTGGAAAGATATCATTCGTCGACATAGACAGAAATAATCCTCACCTCACTTACTCGTTTAACTATTGGGGCGGATATCCCTGTTTATCATTGATTTCCGACCATCGTTCTTCATCAAATAATCCGTTGATTTCCACGTCAAAATTTTATATTTTTTGAGGCTGTCTTTACATGACTTCTCTTCGTTTCTCCGCTCTTCCTCTTTTCTGTCTGCTCTGAGTTTTTAAAAGTAGGGGATGTATGAGAGATGTAGGATGTGGGTGGTTTTTACTCCACCCACCCTGCTTTTTGTATACGATTCCGTCCTTGCGGATAGCGATGGGACGCGTGGCGACAGGCTGAGTCGGATCTCGGATGATCGGGGTGATTAGCTTGACTAGGTCGAGTGCCGCAATCTGCAAGTAGACTCGGTAGATGTAGCGTTGGTGCAGCTTTACTTCTCCGTCGGTGCTCCCCTTCTTGAAGGCTTGGCGTCCCATGGAATCATAGGCACATTCTACGATGGCCGAACCGCCCTCACTAGTAAACTTCACCGATCGATTCTCTGTGTTGTAAGTGACGGCGCCGAATACCCGTTTTGGTCTTTGACGGGTGTTTTAGTGAGCGTCTCAAGTAAGTTACTCCCCGCGACCCAACTTTACATATTGCTTCAGCGTTCGAAAATATTTGCCGAATTCTCTATTTGCAAAATCCAATATGTAAATACTATCTTTGGTAAATACGACATAAAAATTCTTTGACATATAATCCAATGAATCACAATATTCTATACATATATCATCTCTATCTTTTATAATTTTAAGTATATAAGTTTTATTGAAATCTTGCGAGTCTAAGCAAAAAATTTTTTTGTCAGGAAATGAATATATAGCATTAGAGGTATCATCCCTCATTATATACATACGACCTCCTATGGGACCTGTACCACCTTTATAGTAACACAAGGATATACGTAAATTATTTTCGATTTGGAGAATTAATTCTTTATCTTTATCCAGACAATAAGATGGACTACTGAAAAAAAATATTACCATAATTGTAAATATACATTTGTTTAACATCATATGAGTAGTGTTATTCTTTTGTGTTAATTGGTTGCTTATGCGCCTTCCTCCGTTACAGCGACAGGGATCACAAATAGGAACATCCTCTCCGTAACTCGAGGACGAACTCGAAGACGAGCTCGAAGATGAACTTGACGAAGAGCTCGACGAAGAACTTCCCTTCGCTATTACTTCTATCTCGTACTTACAATACGATACATTGTATTCAATGAGAGGAATATCCACATTTTGATGCGTAATCGTAACGGTGTAACTCCCTTCGGGTAAGTCAAATGTAGCAGACTTCCCCCACTTCTCGTGCCCACCGTGCTCACCCGATGAATCGGTTTCCGATGTCAGCGCTAGTTCGTAAGGACCCCCGGACCTTCTATGGTAATCTTCCCCCAGTCATCAACTTCCAAGCTGACATACGCTGTGGCACCGCCCTCCGGTACATCAAATGAGTAAGATACATCCGGCATGTATACATCCGCACCGACACTGCTCTGCGAAAATGTACTCCCTTCATGGAAAATAACATCCCCACTTTCGCGTAATATCTCACCGGTCGACGCATTTCGCGCCGGCAAGGACTCTTCAAGTTGCATAGAGGGTATATCTCCACGCTCAGGAAAAGGAAAATCTACAAGTTCGTCATCTGTGATCATAAGAATGTACCCTTCACCGGTGTGAGATGTTCCTCCATACCCATCTTCCGCCGCAAGGTGATTTGGTGGTGCAGTTCCGTACCCGCACTTCCATACAGGCTCGGGAACCCATGCACGTACAATCGCTTGAGACCGGAAGTCATCTTAATATCAATTCACAGCTACCGTAACACCGTCTTTCAACAATGCCATAGTGCCTTTCTATCATAATGATAGGCAGGCGTCAAGTAAAATTTTTAATTTTTACATTCGTCCCGAGAAAATTTTTGATAAACGCCGCAATGCTATTTCCCACGCATCATTTCGGCTTTGCTTCCTCCCGTCTCTCCCCCCCCTGCGCGACTCCGTTGCGTCTAACTGTTTGACTTCGTTCTTCGTACTTGCTCTCCCACGCGTCTTCCTGCCGTAGTGTCATCTCCCACCACCAAGCCCTTATTTTTCTCGAGACAGATGAGTACACAACCGGTATGCATAGGAGAATATCCGGGTTCGCTCTCTACCCTATTCCATGGAATAGACTTGCCTCCAACGTGCTTCAAGTACCTTCCTTCTTTCCGGAGGCACATTATCCATGTCAAGCATCGTACTGTACCACCGGTATGCTTTTTCAAGATCCTTCTCAACACCGAATCCTCCTACGTAGCAGCGACTCAGATAACTTGCATCATCTGAGTTCTTCTCACTTTTGTTTTCAATAACGGCAAAGGCTTTTTTCGCGTATGCTTGTCTTTGAGCTTCCTCCAGTTCTGTTACTCCGTTGATCGCACTCGCTAAATCAAGCATCGCGTAAGGATTTCCCTTTTCGGCGGCCTTGTGTAACCATCGATTACCTGCCAGACGCACCTCTTCCTTTTGTGCATCGTTTTCCTTCTGTCCGTACGTCCATAGAAGTAGCATCAAATTCCCCAACTTCCATTGCGCTTCGGCATCACCACGTTGCGCAGCCTGTAGATTATCTTGCACAGTTTCTATGACGAGATTCTCCCGGTTGTTCTCCACTATTTCGCGAGTAAACTCAAGCAATTCTTCCTGTCCCGACCTTGAACCGTCGCACGCTATTATCAAACTGAGCATTACGCCTGTAATAATCCTTTTCATTTTATAGATAGTGTTTATCGTTTATGATGGTATGTGATCCTATATGTATCTCTGATTCCGACCAAGAGGTTAATAGCCGATGGACACGTGCCGGCGGGCGCACCCGTACCCCATACGTAAGTGTTGATGATCGCCTTGCTCCGCCTTCCGGATACCCGTCGTCCTTCGGAGGAGCGTCCGGTTGCCGATGTCACACCCGATGCTGCACGTCCGCCGATCACGACGATGCTGTTCCGGGTGACAGAATGCGCGACGTTGCCGAGGGCGGGTGAGGCTTGCCGAGAGCGTTTTCATAACAGAAGTTCACCCGAATTATATTCTGAATCGTACAAGATTGCAAGTAAAAAAAGTGGGATGCCCTAATTATAAGTTAATTTTGTCGTAAGGGTAAATCTCGGGTTTAACGGGGTGTGCAGCCAAAAAACTGACGAGAACAGGGTGCCCGGGAAGAAGAACAGCCGTAGGGAGCAAAGCGGAAGCTAAATACGAGGTACGAAGTAGAAATTCCGTGCGCCCCCGCAGCGCATGATGGTGGAGGCGGAGCCGGGGACGGCGTGTGTGGTTGGAAATGGTGTTGTGAGGTGGATGCCTCCGGCGTGCAGTGCGTGTATCCCGTATGGGAATCAACCTTTCGGGGTTCCCCGGAAAGGGTATCGGGGCAGGTGTGACCGGACGTAGCAGGATGCTGTGCCTTCGCAGAGGATTGCCTATGGGCAAGACCTCGTCGGACGGGAAAACGCGCGGCGCTGCCGAGAGTGGACAGGTCTCGCCGGGAATGGTTGCATGGTGGGAGAAAGGTACCTACTGTCGTTCAGGGTTGCTCAAATTTATCTCCGGAATTGGGGGCGCAGCATACTATCTTGTCCTGTAAAACGCAAGACATTCATAGGAATCCTTATCGTATAAAAGGAACCGTGTTCCACCTCCTAAAGACTTCTTTCTATTTTTCTTGAATATAGCTATCAGGATGTATGGTTTCTTTTCCAACAAACGATTTCTCATAAAACGATGAAAACGGGCGTCAGCCTCTTGCCACGTTATCGTTCTTTTTTTAACCTTGAAATCTCCTACAACCCGTTCTGTAGTTAATGTTTGCTCTTTTAATATCTCCGTAACTTCTTTCCGAATTGCTTCATTTTCAAATCTGATAGAACTTGTTTCAGTCTGTAAGGTACAGGACATCATTCCGAAACACAATAGACTTACTATGTACGCTTTCATTTCCGATTCGAGCAGTAGTAAATAAATTTTTAATTATGTACACGATAAAGAATATAAACATGAAGTGATGCCGGTGGGTGTCACATACTTTTGGTGTCCGCTCCGAGATACGAAAAAAGAAGTCCGCTTTTCGAAGAGACCTGCCGAACTAACTATACGCCCCTCCGCATCCTGCATAATTTCCGGCTCTTGTGCCATATCTTTAATTCGGTGTTAGGTTTAACTCATGTTGCGGTCATCCCATAAACTACATTCACCGACCGGAATGCGCCTTCTCCTTGAGATATGCCCTTATTTTGCCCCATGACCAAGGAGGAAAGAAGGGATTGTACTCCTGAATATGAAGAACACCGTCGCTCCCTACCTCGTAGCTTTCAACACATATCATAACTTCTTCGGTAGGAGGATCGATCTTTTCCTTCCCTTCCGCCGGTCTTTTCTCAAACACTTCTCTATACTCTTTATGGTAAATATAAGGCATGGATACCTTAACCGAAGAGGGAACATCTTTGTTGGCTTTAAGAATCTCTGTAACCTGTCCGGTTACTGTCACGTCCACAGAATAGAAAGTCACTCCGCGCTCAGTCGTCTCCTCGCTATTTATCTTACAATCCAACTCTGTCATCTTGCACATAACAATCAGAGGACATGAATCCAAGTACTTTTTCTGACCCTCAGGCAAAGACTCAGGAGTAGAACCCATAGCAAGCGCAAAAAACATAAACGCAAACCCACAAAGTAATGCAAGTATCTTTTTCATGGTGATCATGTGTACGTTCGTGCTGCCGTCATCCCATCCCCCCTAAGGATATCGTGGACTCCGCGCAACATCATCACTTGTATCACGAGCTCACGTATTCGTCAAGGAAATTTTCCGAAAAATCGGTTTTCCGTTTATCCTAAAAATCTACGTGTGTACCGCGCGGCACAAAATAAGTGACCGGAATTCACAACGGAAGACTGCACATCCTTCCCCGATCAAAGACGTGCGACGGGGAAGGAGGGGATTGCAGCAGGACTACGCTTCAATCTTACTCAATGATAGGCAGGGGCGGAGTTTTTTTCCAATCACCGCGTGTAAAATCGGGGAAGATTTGAGGCGCACCGCCTTCGTTCACGGATTTTTCGGAAAGGGGAGCGACAGCTGACCAAAAGGCACCTTCGTACACATTTTGATCCATAGGTTCGCCGTTATGCAGGCATTCGATAACACGGTAAAGCATGATGTAATCCATACCGCCGTGTCCGCCGTTTTTGCGGGCAGCTTCGCCGAGTCGTTTGTAAAGGGGGTGGTCGTAGCGGGCATACAAATCAGCTTCGGCAGCCTTTCCTTCGTACCATACATGGTAGGAGCCTTCTTCGTTAATCTCACCGCCGCCGGGTTGATTCTTATCCGGTGTACCCGAAGATGCCCCGGGGCTAATCTTTTCACCGGCTACACGTAAAGGATAATCCGCCAGCGTACCGGCTGTTCCCTGTATCAGGTTTTTACGGTCGTACGGGCGTGGGCTGGTCTCATCCCATTGCACGAGGATGGTGCGTCCCTGCTTTGTTTTAATGATGGACGTACTGATGTCGCCGCAGACAAATTTCAGCTTATTCCACTTATGGTCGGGCGGGAAGTATTTTTTTGCGTAAGCGGTGCGTCCCAAGGCCGGACTGCTGAATGAAACGATACGGTCAAAAGAATCTTCACCGCGGGCGAGGCCCATATACTGAGCAACCGGACCGAGACCGTGCGTGGGGTACAGATTACCGTTGCGCGCGGCATAATGGTTGGTACGCCAAGAACCGCACCCGCGCTCCTCGCTCCACATCTGCATGCGCAATTCATGAATGTACCCGGCTTCCCCGTGCAGGATTTCCCCGATCAATCCCTGCCTTACCATATTCAAAAACATGAGCTCATTGCGCCCGTAATTGCAATTTTCCAGCATCATGCAGTGCTTCTTGGTGCGCTCCGACGTATCGACCACACGCCATATATCTTCCAACGTAATAGCTAAGGGTACCTCCACAAAAGCATGTGCCCCGCTTTCCATAGCATCAATAGCCATCTGCGCGTGAAATTCCCACGGTGTGTTGATGATGACAGCGTCCGGTTTCACCTCCGCCAACATCTTTTTGTATCCCGCGGGGTCTTTGCTATACTCTGCCGGTCGCTTCCCCGTGCGTTTCTCCATGTAATCGGCTACACGCTTCGTCGCGTCTTCAAAAAAGTCACAGACCGCTACAACTTCACAATTCGGAATAGACGCAAAATGAATAGTTTGTAACTTCCCGCGCTCACCTAAACCTATCACCGCCACCCGCACCTTCTCTATCTTGGGTGCCCGAAAATCCCCCATATAAATGCTACCTGCCGGACGCGGCGTTGCAGCAGCTGTGTCTTTCACGGTAATATTTTTTTCATGTGTTGCCTGTGCCGCCCCCACTCCGAGGTCCTGCGCCCATAGTGATGTCCCCGCGGCAATTGTACAGCAACTCACTGCTGCTAAAATACTTTTGTGGAATGAATGTGTTTTCATAAGTGTGTATGTCACGATCCCGTGCTAAATATGGTACGTACAAACCGACAAGCGTCTTTCATATTTCATCTCCGTTCCGATAAAATTTCACATCTGCCCCAAGAAAAATATGAGCTTTGTGGGGGCGGTGACTTTGAGGCAGGAAGAGGCGAGGGTGAGCTCAAGTACGAGGTACGAAGAACGAAGTACGAAGTGAAGGAGTTAGGCGCAATGGAGTTGCGCAGACGGAAACGATGAACGCAAAGCAGGAACGATGCGTGGGAACTAAATCCATGCACCCGTGAGGTTGAAGTCCACTTGGTACGCGGAGCGTCCGGAAACTGCACGGGGATTAGCATTGCGGCAATTTGCAGAAATTTCCCCGGGACAGATGTGATAAAATTTATGATAATCGCAGCCATGTCCTTTCCGGCTTTGCAACCCTGTTGCGCTCGGCTGTCCGGCTCCGTCCCCGGCACTTCAGCTCCCCTGTTCTTCCCGCCACTCCCACCGGTCACCCGCCGATGAACCTCTGCCCGCTTCTTCGCTCTTTTTTGTGCACGGCGATTTTGCAGGAGTGCCGGGCAAGGCGAGGAAAAAGTAAGAGCGGCAAAAAATTACGGCAAAAAATTTGCGGAGCTGACGCAGGAGTCAATACTGCGCAAAATACGGCGGAAGTCAGCTTCATGTTTGCCGTGTAGAATAGAAGGAGGAATAGGGAATCGATGAACGGCGGCAGAAAGGCTATCCGCCGTGCGATGCGCAAAAGCGAGGCAGGATTTAGGCGAAAGTCCTGCCCCTTTCATCGTTGCGGACCACATAGCCGGGGTAATCTCATGTAAACGAACCTCCTTTCCGTCCGGTAACATAGCGGGAACGTCCCGCAGGTCCTCGTATTCGATGGTATGAATGATGTCATAAAAGGGAGCTAGGCGCCAACCGGTATCTTTTTTGTAAATCACGGAGATATTTTTAGCATGGGCATCCATGTTGCCGATGAGCAGGTTGAAGGTATACCACTGAGCCATCAGATTCGCGTCAACGATGGGTAGTGCCGATACTTCGCGCATGGCAGAGACGCATTGCGATAATCCCGGTCCGCCGTAAAATTCATACTTGAGGGAATGGGGGATACCGAGTAGTTGGCAGAAATCCTGCTGATGTAGTCTCTCCACTCGCCCGGTGCGCGTGAAGCGGTCGTAGCGGTCAACGGCGAGTACCCATTGATTCTCTACACGGAGCAACGACACGGCAGCACACGGCAATCCTACGTGGGCAGCCAATTTCATGCAGATATACTCATTGAAAACAAGGTCCGGAAAATCGGGTGAAGAAATCTTTAGGATACAATCGGATGCGGCACCGTTCTGAGGGATACGGATTCCCTCTTTTGTGCGTAACACAGTCATTTTGTGCTGAGCTCCGGCAAGAGATAAACTCGAGCGCTCCGAACCGTGCAAAATGGGACGAAAGGGAAGCGCACGTAATCGCTCGCCTAGGGCGGATAGAGAGAGGATCGGCGAATAACTGCCTTCGGCGTCCGGTGGCTTTATCCCCGGTTCCGCCAAAGAAAGTGCTCCGGCAATTTCCCGTCCGAGTTCACGGAGAAGCGCGAAGTCGCTTCCGTCTGTTCGCAATTCACGTTCAATAACCTCGCGCCTCGCTCCTTCCGGCAAAAAATTGCTGAAAAAATATTCTACCTCGCGACCCTGTGATTCTATCTGACTGAGCGGCAATACACGCCCGATCGAAAAACCGTTTCTGCACCACGACGGTGTATAGCGAAAGCGGAAGATTGCATCCGCATCAATCCATAACTCGCCGACTTCCCGCGTCCGGTAATACACTTTCAGGATATTCGCCCTACCCATGCTTCCGCTTTAATTTGATTTTTTCCCCATACGCAACTCAAGCCCCAAGGCGGCTGCTATCTTCAGCACGCGCTCGATTCCCGCTCCTTCCTTTCCCCTCTCTATCTCACTCAAAAAACGGGTGCTGCAACCCAACATTTCCGATAATTGCGTGATGGTCAAACCCACGTCCTTACGCCTCCGGCGAATGAGTTTTCCTACGTCTTCCGAGTTCTTTACCGGCTGCATCTTCGTTCCCATACGGGCATATTAGCACCTTTTCG
The DNA here is from genome assembly GCA_964545935.1 of uncultured Akkermansia sp. Classification (GTDB taxonomy): domain Bacteria; phylum Verrucomicrobiota; class Verrucomicrobiia; order Verrucomicrobiales; family Akkermansiaceae; genus Akkermansia. The sequence continues at coordinate 8,773 of CAZJIH010000013.1, forward strand.
CCCGCATGACAAGCCTAATTTTACCGATCGGGAAAATCTTCCGCGCCTGCACCGGGAAAACATAAAGGGTACCGGTAAGCGATAGAGCTGTGGCAGAAAGTCGCGCGGAGTGCAAACCGAGGCTCCCGTGAAATTGGTACCCCTGTGGTGCGCAAAATGCCCGGAATTCGTACGGGAAGCGGCGTTGCAGCAATTATCAAATTTTCTCAAAGCGGATGTGATTTTCTACTTGTAAAGTCAAAGAGCTATGCTAGAATGAGGGTAGGGGTAATCCGTGTCGCGCAGAAGTAAACAAAGGGCATTCGGATGCACCACATAGAAAAAATTGAACAAAACGGACAGAAGAAGTATCTAACCGGTAGAGACATGACAGCACATCCCCTCAGCACCATTGCCGAACTCAACAAAATGAGCGCAATTTACCCTTACGGCAAAATTAACCTGTAATCAGAACATACCGAATCATGAGAAAAGTGTCACAAATTATAGGAATTAACATCCTGTTTGCACTTCTTTTTCTTTTTCTCATCGGGATGTTATTGTTCGCATCAATTTTTTGTTATAGGACCTGCTCTTTTTGCTCTTCCCTATCAGCTGATGCCTGTGTTATTGAAGGACGCATCGTAGATTGTGTACGTCGCACCGGTGATCGCGGCAGGATCGTGCCTAGCTATAAAGTTGAGTATAGAAATAAAAGTGGGAATAAGGAATTCTTCTGCGATGGAGATAGTGATTGCTTTGACGGTAAAGAGATAGGGGATGCTGTGACTTTTAAAGTCGACGGTGATAAAATTCTTTTGGCAACGCCCGATGATGTTATTATTTTTTTAGCGATGTGTGCAGGTTCTGCCATACTTTTTCTGCTATTTTGCGCATGCGGATTATTTGCTTTAGGTAATAGGGAAAATGAAAAGTTCCGCGGCATGAAAAAAGTAACTCTACTACTTTTCCGAGTTCTCATGCTTTGTGGAGCTGTTGAATTTTTTCTCTTTTCGTTGCAGAGATTAAAAGGAGAATTTTTTCCGGAGAAGATTGAATCCGCTCTCGTTCTGTCTGTAGATATTCTGAGACCGGAACGAGACGGCACCGGAGGGCAATTGATCAATGCGAAAAGCTCTATTGACGGACGTAAAGTGACGATAATTGAGTCTTTCAATCCCGCAAAATCTATTGTGTCAACCGGTCAGGAAGTAGACATCTTTTTATCTGAGAAAAATTCCCCGCGTATAGCCGGTAACCTGTCAGACAAGACGTTTGCGATATCATGTTTCATATGTTCTCTCTTTTTGATTCTTTTTACTTTTTTGGCTATTGTCAGAAAAGTAAAAACGGATAAGGATGATGAAGAAGAAGTCGATGAACATTCCTATCAACTTTTTAGGGACATGAGCTACAAGTACGTCAAGGTACCTCCGCCATGGTTGCCCTTCTGTAACTTCAACGACAACCACCCTATCTCTGAGAAAATGGATAGCTGACTTTTTCTCTGAATCATCCGATATCTTTTTTGCCGGTTCGTATCCCTGTCGAGCCGACATACGTATCCGTTTCATCCCCGGATATTCATTCTTTAACACCGCCTTCCCTTCGCAAAGGATGACACCGAACGCCGGCTGCGCCCTTTCATCTCCGCGGTAAGGGCAAATTGAATGAACAATAAACCCATTTCAGTATCCTTGACTTCCGCATCCTCCCATAGTCGCTCAAAGGAGCTCTCCGGTAGCTCCTTTCCTTCCGCCGATACCTTATGCAGAACAAGTATTACTCCGAGTAACGCAAGCAGGAGGGTCGTACACATCCCACAGCCGATCTTAGAATAAGCGGTCATACCTCATACTATACCGAGGTTTAGGTGTCAATCCCTATTACAACTTCCGGCGCGGTCGGACAATTATTTTCTGCTTGCGAAGTCGGAGAATGATGCTACAATGAGCGTGGGGGAAAGGCATCTAACCATCGGGAAACATGACGAAACACCCCACCACCACTTAACCTGTAATTAAGCATCCCCTATGAAAAAGATAATAACGATATTCATAACTTTGCTAATCATTAGTATACAATGCTTAGCGGCAGAGAAGGAAGGCAACGTCAGTGTATTGCCGGAGCGTATGCAGGAAGTAGTTCATCTCCTAAAGTATCACGATATGAACGTATACCGCAGGTTGCAAAAAGTAGATTCACCATTGAATGAGAATGAACTGCTCCGACTCATCAGCGATATCAATACGGAAGGAGAACCGATACGGCAGAGAATAGTGGAAGAGTTGCAAAGCATCGGGGATAACACGCATTGCCCGGAGGCGGAGATAATGAAGAGTAATGCGCGGCGTCAGAAAATTATCATACAGAAAGGGATACACGATGAAAGGGATCGCATAGAGCAAATATCCGAATCGAGTAGTTATAAGCAAAGTGAATTAATAGTGATGAGTCCGGATTATAAAGATGGAGAGATGAAGCACTGCGACACCCGCTCCAACCTAAAAAGAATAACAGAGGAATTGGTGAAGACATTCGGGGAAGTGACAAATATTCTGAAGGGAATGGATAATAGAGCCGCGATGGACGAGAAAATGCCTTCCCTGAAAGCAACGACAGACCGTGGGGATGCGTTGCTCATGCTTGCACATCTATATTGCGAGGATGATCCGGAAGTAGCAGAAGTGGAATGGGGTATAATGGAGAAAACACTCGGCAAGTCGCTGGATGATGCAGCGAAGGCTCAAAGAGAAGTAGAGAGAAAGCCCGATTTCAAGGGTTTCGAACTCGACAGATATCTCACAGAGCGCGATCAGCGTCCCAAAGACGCGTGGAGAAACTACCCGATTCATAACCGATAGAAGACATGACAACGCATTTCCCTCAACACCTCCGACATGCTCAAAAAAAAGCGTAATATACCCTCACGATAAAATTAACCCGTGATTAGAAGATTCCTTATGAAAATAGTGAAAAAAATTGTCATCATCTTTCTGTGTATCGGGTACTGCCTCGCCGAAGAACGGGATCCTGTTGCACAGATACCTTTGCAGCAGCTCAAACAACAGGCGGAGAACGGCGATGCTGCCGCGCTGACCGAATTGGCGCGTCGATATGCGTACGGTGAAGGCGTGCCGCAGGACTACGCGAAGTGCTATGAGTATGCGTACCAAGCGGCGGAAAAAGGTAATGCGCGTGCGATGCGAATGATATCGAATTGTTATATAGATGGTATCGGAGGAGTTGCGCAAAATACGCAGAAAGGCATTGAATGGATAATGCGTGCGGCAGAAGCCGGGGATACATTGTCCATGGGAAACCTCGGTGTAGCTTATTTAAATGGAGTCGGTGTGGGAAAAGATGTAGCGAAGGCACGTGAGTGGTTTGAAAAGGCAGCCGCACGGGGAGATATAGAGGCGCAGCACAACCTCGGAGTGTGCTATATCAACGGCTTCGGCGTGAACAAAGACCCCGCCGAAGCGTCTAGATGGTTTCGTCTCGCCGCCGAGCAGGGGCATGCCCAAGCACAGTTCAACCTCGGAGTGTGCTATGCCAATGGCGATGGCGTGGACAAAAACCCCGCCGAAGCAGTTAAGTGGTACCGTTTCGCCGCCGAGCAAGGGTTTGCACAGGCACAGTACAACCTCGGAGTATGCTATACCAACGGCGAAGGCGTAAACAAAGCTCCTGCCGAGGCAGTTAAGTGGTACCGTCTCGCTGCCGGACAAGGGTTTGCACAGGCACAGTTCAACCTCGGAGTATGCTATGCCAACGGCGAGGGCGTGGACAAAGACCCCGCCGAAGCAGTTAGGTTGTATCGTCTCGCCGCTGAACAAGGGCATGTACAGGCACAGTTCAACCTCGGAGTGTGCTATGACAACGGCGAAGGCGTAAGCAAAGACCTCACTGAGGCAATTAAGTGGTATCGTCTCGCTACCGGGCAAGGAGACGCAAGGGCACAGTTCGCGCTTGGATGTTGCTATACCAATGGTGATGGCGTGAGCAAAAATCCCACTGAGGCAGTTAAATGGTACCGTCTCGCTGCCGAACAAGGGCTTGCACCGGCACAGTTCAACCTCGGAGTGAGCTATGACAAAGGCGAAGGCGTGAACAAAGACTCCGCCGAAGCAGTTAGATGGTTCCGTCTCGCCGCCGAGCAGGGACATGCAAGGGCACAATACTTCCTCGGGTTGTTCTATGCCAAAGGCGAAGGCGTAGACAAAGACCCCGCTGAAGCAGTAAAATGGTATCGTCTCGCCGCCGAACAAGGAGATGCAGACGCACAATGCAGCCTCGGCTTGTGCTACCTCAACGGAATAGGCGTAGCAAAAGACGAAGAGCATGCCAAACAGTGGCTTCGCAAAGCCGCCGATAATGGTAACGCCGATGCAAAAGAGCTGCTCCGAAAGTAGGAATAAAAATCGTAATGCCCCGACCGGGAAGTCATCCTTGTTCGATACTTCAATTGTGAAAGTCACCGCAGGTTTTACCCCCTCCTATTTTACACCGCACCTGTCCCGATAAAATTCTCAGAAAAACGCGATGCCGGTCTTCATGTGGGTTACATACGCTCCGCATAGGGCTTCAACCGCACGGGTGTATGGATTTATCCCTCACGCATCGTTCCGACTTTGCCGCCTCCGACCATGCCTGCGCAACATCGTTGCTCTTAACTCCTTCACTTCGTACTTGATCACATCCGTGTCGCCACGCGATGAAGTGATCGCTCCTCTTTGAGTGTCTAATATGTTGGGGACAGGAGTGCTCCGTCATGGTTCCGAAGTCATCACTTTTCTCGGAACGGGTTGGGTCTTAACTAGAGCGCAAAGCCTTTGCGGGGTCCTGACGCGAGACAAAGAAGGCCGGAACAGCGGAGGCAAGGGTTACTAGGACGAAGGCGAAGAGAGCTTGTTCGGCAAAGGTGCGGAAACTGAATTTTGCCGGGAGGGAAATTCCGTGAGTATCGATTGGGAAGGGGTCCATGTTAATGCTAGCCAGAGCTGCTTGTATTTCAAGGCGATAGTACAACACCAACAAAGCAAGTACCACCCCGAGAGCTGCTCCGACCACACCGATTATGACCCCTTGCCAGGTAAAAATCGACATAATTTTACAAGGAGATGCTCCGAGTGCCTGAAGTACGGCTATCTCTCGTTTACGTTGCAGGCTTACCGTAAACATAACCGCCATGATGCAAAAACTGGCAATCACAGAAATTGAAGAGAGGACAAAACTCATCATGATCCTCTCCTTTGCTATCATTTGATGCCATTGTCGAAAACTCTCTGACCACGGGGTTATCAGCCACTGCATCTCATACGTCCCCTCCGGTGTTTCCGCGGCAACAGACGGCAGGAGTGCGCGTATCTGCTTTTCTATCTGCGCTGTCTGATGAATCATATCATTGCGGACGCGTACGCTGATACCGGCTACTTCATTTTTTCCGTCCGTGTTGTACCCTACCATCTCCTGTGCGATGGTCAACGGCACAAAAATATCCGGCCCGGGCATATTCTCGGGTGGTTGATATATCCCCACAATATCCAAGTCTACGGGTAACACCATGTCGCGTATGCTTTTTAAGGCTCGCCCGTCCTCTTTGTCACTATCAAGGTGCGCGAGTTGTTCCGTAACCTGCGTCCATTGCTCCTGTTCTTCGCGGGAGAAATGTCCGTCGCGGTGTTTATCCGCCAATTCCGCGAGTTGACTGAGTAATTCATTTTCCCCGGGGCGTAGTTTGGATACTTCTACCTGACTGAGTCTTCTCATAACATCTTCTGACTTTGCAGCCTGTACCGCTACCCCTCCTCCTTCCAGCACAGTCGCTCCGTCAAAAAATGTACGGAGGGACTCAAGAAAGGCGGGATCGCTGCGTGTTTGCATCGGAGAAAGCACCATGGTAAGCAAAGGTGTAATTTTGTCCAAACTTCCCAGTGGCACCACGTGCACGCGATCACCTACGTCCAGCCCGAGTGAAAAAGCAGACTGGGCAGACATAACACACTCTTGATTAAGTCCTTCCCCGAAGTCAAAGGTACCCCGGCGTAACATCTCGGCAAGGGGAGCAACCTGCCCGGTATTCCCGGGGTCAACTGCCGTAAATGTAGCGCTCTTGCGTCCTAAGTCACTCTGAACCAATACATGGGATGTTACCTGAGGGAAGACGGCTACGACTCCCGGGATGTTAGCTATTTTATCGCGTAATTCCGGCCAATGAGTCTGTTCTTCTGTCAGTGGTATATCCTGTCCCCCGTCTGATAAGGTTATGACAAAATGCGGAGTAAAGGCGAGAGCCCGGGTCTCTATCTCATCCTGCAGACCCTCCATCACACTTAGCACGACTATGAGTACAGTTACTCCCATAGCCACTCCCAGTAAGCAGATAAGGGTAATGACAGAAAAGATAGTGCGCAGTGGGTTCAGGTAGCGCAGGGCGAGCATGAGGCTCAGATTACGCCGCAGAAATTTCATGCAATCTGTCGTGTTGAGGTATCTTTACTCATCGCCGAACGTTACTCCTATCTCCTTCGCTGCTTCTACCAGCTGACTCTTTTCATCCACCAAGTGTAGCCCACGTACGGCTTCCTCTATCGGCATGGAAACTATTTCATTGCGTATCAGCGCCACGGTGTCCCCGAATTTTCCTTCTTCGATAAGGTCTATTGCCTTTGCTCCGCAGCGCACCCCCAACACCCGATCAAAAGGTATGGGTGAGCCACCGCGTTGCACATGCCCGAGCACACAATACCGAGTTTCTATTCCTGTTATCGTTTCTAATTTAGTTGATAAGAAGGACGCAATACCACCCAAGCGCACCTCTCCTTTCGTTTCTTCATCCAGAGTAAGTAACCTGCCGCCGATTTTAGCACCTTCGCTTACCACGAGCAATATCTCGCGTTGTCCGAGTGCCTTCAGGAGCTCCACACGTCTTACAACTTCTTCAAGCTTAAACTCAATTTCGGGTATCAATATCACATCCGCCCCACCGGCAATCCCTCCGTACAGTGCTATCCACCCGGCATGCCTCCCCATAACTTCCACAACCATCATGCGTTGGTGCGCGTCCGCTGTGGTGCGTAGCCTGTCCAGCGCACCGCTGACTACCGAGACAGCTGTCCAGAATCCGAAGGTATAGTCTGTGGAACCGAGGTCATTGTCTATCGTTTTCGGGACTCCGACGATGGGAAGCCCGATGTGCCGTAGCTCCAACCCGATAGTCTGCGATCCATCCCCCCCTACCACAATAAGAGCTTCCAGACCGAGCCGTTCTACGGTAGCGCGGCTGCACTCAAGTACCTCATCGGCTATCTTAACCCTCCCGTCAACTCCGCTCTTCACCGTAAAATGCCCCTTGTTGACCGTACCGAGTTGCGTTCCGCCTAATGACCTAATGTTAAGGCAATTAGCCGGTGTAAGTATACGCCACCGCTCATCATCCGGTGTTGAGAGCAGACCTTCAAAGCCATCGTAAAAACCGTACACCGTCCACCCTCTGGCAGTCGCGGCTCCTACTGCGCCTTCGATAACGGCGTTAAGCCCGGGGCAATCTCCCCCCGCATTGAGTATTCCTATGTTCATGTTATCTCGGAACGGTAATAAACTTTGATACGTCACTCAAATCACACGTCTTCTGCCAATCTTCCCATGCTTTCCAACCATCTCGTAATAAAAGATTCGCGACTGTGTATCTACTTTGCGAAGTATGCGCGCCGAGCACTACGATGAGCAGCCTCTGCGGATAGGTCTCTTCTTTCAGAGTAGACGGACTCATCAGCTTGACCGAGGGACGGCTCGCGGAGACAAGGAGGCACGCGCCGGCTGAGGAGGAGCGAGCGGCTCTCACCCCGTCTACGCGTGAGTTGTTGAGCATATTGTTGGAGTTGATAATGGTTACGGTACGCGTACCGTTTACGGTCGCTACGTAACTTTTCTTGGAACATATCGAACGAAATGCCGGCTTTTGCATGGCATATATCCCCAATTTTGCCATATCGTGGGTGTCGGATTGAGTGATAATCGCGCCGCTGGAACCCTTAAAGCGTGTTGTTTTCATGCCTATCGCACGTCCCATCTGGTTCATCTGTTGCACAAACGCTCCTTCCGGGTCTTTCGGGTCAAGGGTTATACCGCACGCATACGCCAAAGTCACCGCGCTAGCACTGTCGTCCCACATCACCGTCGAGTGAAGGGCATCCCGCAGGGATATCCGGTCGCCGGGTTGTAAATGCAATAAGTTCGTTTTCGGCCATTGACACGCCGCCGCCGGTACGGTTATTTTTGTGTCCATACCTATGTTTCCGGAGTTTGCCCAGTCCAAAGCTACCAGAGCTGTAGCGATGTTGGCAAGCATGCCGATAGGTCGCCGCTCATTCGGGTTGCCGGTGTAAAGTATACGCCCGGAGTAAGTTTCAAGTGCCAAATAACTGGGTGTCCTCTGCTCCGGCGGTGGTGTTTTCTCCTGCGTTATTTCGGTGCAGGAAGTGCAGAGTGCTATTACCGGTGCCAATATGCCGATGAGTACTTGTTTTTTCATGCTATCTCAAAAAATGTTAGATGGATACTTTACAAAGGTCTTCAGGTTTTCGATCGCCGAAGATGATGCCTAAGTTTCGCGCTGTGCGTACCAATTGACTGTCAACTTTCACCATGCGGGGTTCCGCTATCGCTTCCGCTATGGGTATGTGCCCTACGTTAAGCCCCTGCAGCACTACGGTGTTACCGAAGTTGTTCTCTTCTATCAATTTTACGGCTTCCACACCGAAGCGTATGCCCAATATCCGGTCATACGGACACGGACTTCCCCCCCGCTGCGTGTGCCCTAACACACAATACCTCGCTTCTATACCGGTCATCTCTTCCAAAGCATGACACAGCCGGTTCCCTATACCTCCGAGCCGCTCATCTCCGTTATCTTTGTTGCGTACGGTGATGAGTTGTCCGTTGAGTCGCGCTCCCTCCGCCACAACCACGATAATCTCTCTCTGCCCATTAGCTTTCCGCGCTTTGACACATTCCACCACATTCCCCAAATCAAAGGGTATCTCGGGAATGAGCACGACATCCGCCGCGGAAGATATCCCGCTGTGCAGTGCTATCCACCCGGAGAGATCACCCATAACTTCTATCACCATAATCCGTTGGTGTGCATTCGCCGTAGTTCGTATACGGTCAATGGATTCTGTTACCACCGATACGGCACTCTGGAAGCCGAAAGTAAAGTCGGACGCCGGACAGAGGTCGTTGTTGATGGTTTTAGGTATGGAGATGACGGGTAGCCCTTCCTCTGAGAGCAGACTGGCTGTCCGCGCGGAGCCATTGCCGCCGATTACCGCCAATGCCTGTAACCCGAGGGCCGTGATGGTCTTTTTAGCCTTGGCCATGGTGCCGGGTTCCACATGAGCTCGCCCGAGTTTATTAACCTGTACGGCAAAGTTTCCGGTGTTGGTCGTGCCCAGTATGGTTCCGCCTAATGCTCGTATCTTGTGTGTCTTAAGGGGGGTCAACAGTTCATAGCGTCGTCCCCCTTCTATGGGTAACAACCCTTCAAATCCGTCATGAAAACCTACGACCCGCCAACCGCGGCGATATGCCGCTGATACAAAGCCTTCTATGACTGCGTTGATACCGGGGCAGTCACCTCCGGAGTTGAGTATGCCGATAATCATGTTATCTCTCGGTAGGGGAAATTGGTGTTACATCGGGTATGGTTCCTAGGTAGCGTGCGCAGTGCCAAAGGGCTCGCGGATGGTGGAAAAAAGATTTCCATATTGAGCCCTTCAGTCCGTTAGCCGGTGTACCATCGCGCTCACAATACCCGTACCACTCGCCGTATTGCCGGTCTTGTAAATGTTCAAATGCCCAATCGTGGATGCGTTGGTGCCATTCGGCGTACTTCGCATCTCCGGTGGTAACGTATGCCAAACAGGTGCCTATCAATGCCTCATCATGCGGCCACCAAAATTTCATGTTGTGCCAGTACTCCTGTACGGGTTTGCGGTATACATCCGTGTAGTAGAACAGACCACCGTATTCGGTGTCCCACCCCCGTTCCAGTGCCCAGTCAATCATCTTGCACGCTGTCTCAACCATTTTCGCGTCCCCGCCGCGTCGCCGCGATTCTTCCAACAAAAACCATCCGCCTTCAATCGCATGCCCGGGGTTCTGCGTACGCTCGTCAAAGTGGTCGATGACCTTCCCGTCAGGTGCTACATTCTCTACCACGGCTCGTATGTCTTCATGTAAAAAGAGTCGCAATATGTCGGCAAAACAGCGGTCAATCCACACCGTGTATACTCCGCCTTCTTCTCCTAAGTATTTGCGGAGTTCTTGGCAGGTGACTATCATGATCATCCGACACCCCAAGTTTTCCGCGGGACGTTTTCCGGTAGTTTTCGGAATCATCTTCCCGGGGGTAAAAAAGATGTCGGTGTAGACGCCGAACCAATGACGAGCCCGTTCCGCGCTGTGCGGGTCGCCGGTAGCTCCGTAGTGCGCTGCCCAAGCTATAGCCGCGAAGCATTCACTGTAAGCGTACCTCCGCATACGCAGGGGGGTACCGTCTTCCGTTACATGAAAATACATTCGGTCGCGTTCGCGGTCTACACATTTTTCTTCGATAAACCGGAGAGCACTTTCCGCCCATCGTAGCCAATCGGGGTTCTTTTCAATACTCAGGTAGCATGTAAGGAGCATCCACGCCATGCGACCCTGTGCCCATACACACTTGTCGGTATCCACCAAACTTCCGTCAGCATCAAAACAGTGGTGGAACCCGCCGTGTCGCTCATCCACGGCCCTCGGAAACCAAAAGGGAATGACTTCCCGGAGTAGCTTTTCTCTGTAAAATTGTCCGAGTTGCGCTGTATCCATATCCGGTTTTATTTGTTTATCGCCCAGTCAAAGAAACCGATGGCTTTGAGTTCCTCCCTCAGTTGTGTCACGGTAGCAGCATCGGGAGTGCCCATCGGTAACCGCGCGGGTCCTAAATCCACTCCCCACCAACCCATGATAGCCTTGCAGCACCCCATGTACCCTTTCGCGGCGATGATGTTGATCATCTGTACGGATAAATGCTGCAGGTGCCGCGCTTCCTCGATGTCACCTTCCCGAAATGCTCGGATAAGCTCTTGGTAGAGTCTCGGGGCATAGTTAAACGACGAGCCGACTCCGCCTTTCGCGCCGGTTGCCAACGCAGCCAAAAACCACTCATCCACTCCCCACGGTATGTCGTACTTCCCGCCTTCGTAGTTAAGGGCTTCCATGTACAATGCCAAGTCCGGATTCGTAAACTTAACCCCGCAGAAGTTCGGTATTTTCGCGGCGCACGCGGCTATCACTTTGCAGGGGTTGAAAGAGACGTGGGTGAGCGCGGGAATATCGTAAAAATAATAGGGTAGTTCCGGGGCACCACCCGCCTCGTAGGCCAAGCAATCGACCAAGGCGTCTATGCTTCCGGGTTTGAAATAACACGGCGAGTTGCTCGCTGTGCCGGCTGCCCCGCACTCCGCGGCATACGCCGCCAACTCCCGTCCGTCGTACACGCTGTTCCCCCCGGTATGTACCACAAAATTTATCCCGTATTTCTTTGCCGCTTCTCCCCACGCCGCCATGTTTTCTTTCCGTTCCGTAAGTTGCATGTGCGCCGATTCACCGGTAGACCCGGTGATGAATACCGTCTTTATCCCCTGCGATGCCAAAAATTGCGCCTGCGCACCCACTACATCCGGGTTGCAGGTTCCGTCGGCTCGCATCGGTGTATGCGTAGCCGCTACAAGTCCGTGTAACTTCAAATTCGTCTGTATCATCTTTTTTTTTCTGAGCGCATTCCCGCGCTCACTCCTCTCTGCGATCTATTTTACCCCATTCCTTTCCGTATTTCAAGCATATTTCCTCACCAATCACAGGAAAATCACATCTGTCCCAAGAAAATTAAAGGCATAGTGGAGGGTGATGACTCTACAGCAGGAAGACGCCTGGGAGAGCAAGTACGAAGAATGAAGTACGATGTACAAAGTCAAACAGTTAGGTGCAACAAAGTTGTGCGGGTACGGCGGGCGGAAGCAAAGCAGGAACGATGCGTGGGAGAAAATCCATGCACCCGTAAGGTTGAAGCCCACTTGGTACGCAGAGCGTCTGTAACACGCATGGGAACTAGCATTGCGGCGATTTTCGAAAATTATATTGGGACAGTCGTGCAGGAAAATCCACATCCGCCTCAAGAAAAATGGCTGTCCGACGTTAAGCGATAGTTCCGTTGCAGGCAAACGCGGGGATGATTAAGTTCGAGGTAGCAAAGCCGTATGAGCATCGCTTGCGGTGTGCCACGGCTCTGATCGTAGCTAACTTTCCCTTTAAGACCGCGCAACGGAGCGCACTAACTTTCTCAATCAAAAACGCGGCGGAACCAAAGGCTCAACGTGTCATTTTTGTGTCGAATCCGTTTATGCGTATCTGAAAGGGACTCTTCGTCAAATTCCGCGCAGTATCAGGGAGCTCGCATGTATAGATCACCGTTAAAGGTATTTTTTTGACTTTTGCTCGCCTCGCCGCTTCCATTTCTTTGCAAAAAGCTTCCCACTCAGGGTAATCTGATGAGATACACCCTTCTGTACCATAGCGTTCCCTTCGATGAAGGAAAAGGGAAAGTCGCCCGGTAGTTTTCGGATAATCTGTTATACTGAAACCATCGACATTCATACCACCGCGCCGTGTACTAATCGCACATGCCGTGACAAGATTAGGGAATGCTGTATCCGGGTAGTGTGCCGGTATGTAATTCTCTTGTTCCACATCTTCGACCTTCGGACGATCCCCCGCACGATAAAACGGACTGATGGCATGCATCCATCCCCCGCTTTGCACTTCAAAGGTTCGTACATCGTCTGTCCCTTGGTAATACACTGTCGCAACTCCCTGAAATACATATCCTGATGCACAATAAGATTCATTCTTTTCATCCTTATTGACCGGTGCCTTTGACTTGGTACTAAATTCTATGCACATTCGAACAGGAATACGCGGTTCCTTGCTTCGTTCAGGTTTCACCGGTTTAGGAGTCGGCAGGGGTGTATTAACTGCACTCGGCGGCGCACACACCACATCTGACCGGCGTTCACCATTCGATGTCTGCTGCGTATTCTGAAGAATAGTACAGACCGAACGAAGCCATGGCATGAGTGTTTTTTCACTATGCTGCGAGGGGACGACCGGAGGCGGATTCGACTGCACCGTATCTTTTACCTCGACCTCTACCCTTTTAATTCCCATCACCGCTAAGAACTGTTTCACCTCGGGGGATTTCTCCTCCTGCGCGGTATCCGGATGTAACTCGATAGAAAGTGCTATGCCCTTTCGCATGAGTAAACCCACGGCAAGCGGACCGGGTATTCCCTGAAAGCAAAGTTCTCCTTGAATTTGACCTTTGTCTAGGTAGTAACTCAAATTATTCAGTGTCGCGGGCGTATCCTCGCGTATGCTTCTCGCAAATTCCTTAGGTGATGACTTTTTTTCGATTTCCTCAGCGGTAAGTTTCAATGGTTTCGTGTGCAGCATCTCCAATGCGGTACGTATGCATTCATCCTCCGTGAGTGCCGCTGCCGTCTTTCCTTTCCTAGATTTCAGTGTCGCATCCGCACCCTTTGCCAGAAGCCAAGCTACCGCGTACCGCTCTTTCAAAACCGCCGCATACATGAGCGCAGTTTGCCCTAACTTGTCCGTAGCATTGATATCCCCACCGGCTTCTATCTCCTTTAGCATCCGCTGTAGCGTCGCACGTCTTTTTTCTGCCTTTGCTCCCTCCTTTTTCTCCCCCTGCCCCGCTATCACCAGCGCTTCCACTCCGCCGTTAGCATCTCTCCCCCTCTCTGTCTGCGCTGCGTTTACACCACAAATCCATCCCACGCATGTAAATGCCACAATACACTTACAATAAGTACACAACAATAAATGAAGTACTGGACGGTCGCCTTTGAACATTGTTATTTCCACGCATCTTTCGTGTTATTATAACAATTTACTCGACCATGTCAAGCATATAACATCATCTCCGCCGATCATCCGCATCTGTTCCAATAAAATTTTCGAAAATCGCCGCGTTGCTCATTTCCATGTGTGTTACAGACGTTCTGCGTACCAAGGATGCTTCACCCTCACGGGTGCCTAGATTTTCCCCCACGCATCGTTTCGGCTTTGTTTCCTACTGCCGTACACGCGCAACTCCGTTGTACCTAACTGTTTGACTTCGTACTTCGTACTTGCTCTCCCACGCGTCTTCCTGCCGTAGAGTCATCTCCCACCGCTAAACCTTTAATTTATTTGGGACAGATGTGACTTTGTAGAGGCAGGGTAAATGTAATGCTTGACAATTGAGGGGGAGTTATGATATGAAATAACAAGAGAGAGACAATGCAGGCAGAGATGAAAGAAAATGATCGAATGATACAATATGCGCGAGCGGCGGCGAAGCATGGGGATGCCGATGCTGCGAAGGAACTCGGTGTATGTTACCGAAGCGGTCTCCATGTTGCCAAGGATGAGCAGGAGGCGCAGAGATGGTTCCGACTTGCAGATGCTCTTCGTGCGATTGCTGATGCCCCGAAACCACCACCGGCAGAGCCACTCCCTCCCACCAAGGCGATCACTCTAAGTGGTAGGACTCGTCTGATAATTTGTTGGTGTACAGGAGCTTTACTCTTTTTGATTATTGGCGGGGTGTGTACTTTTTATTGGTACAAGGAAGACCCTTTTTCGGCATACCAACGCTGTGTGAAAGAGGGTAATTTGCCGGATGCCTTCTACTACCTGCATAAAGCAGCTGTAAAGGGGCATGCCGATGCCCAGTATTCTCTCGCTTTAACTTGTATCGACGAACGAGGGGTAGGGAAAGATATGTCGGTGGCAACTCATTGGTTCCGCGCTGCCGCCGAGCAAGGACACACCGAGGCTCAATTCCGACTCGCCACCTGCTATGCCGATGGTCGGGGTATCGCTCAAGACTCGGCGGATGCGGTGCGTTGGTTCCGTGCTGCCGCCGAGCAGGGGCACATCGAGGCTCAATTCCGACTCGCCACCTGCTATGCCGATGGTCGGGGTATCGCTCAA
>CAZJIH010000013.1:23953-28071 GCA_964545935.1 uncultured Akkermansia sp.
GACTCGGCGGATGCGGTGCGTTGGTTCCGTGCTGCCGCCGAGCAAGGGCACACTGAGGCGCAGCTCCGACTTGCCACCTGCTATGCCACCGGGCAGGGCGTTCCAAAGGAAATGTCGGAAGCGGTGAAATGGTATCGCGCGGCTGCCGAGCATGGTTGTGCGGAAGCTCAAACTATCCTCGCCACGTGCTACACAAACGGAGATGGCGTAGATACGGACCAAAAAGAAGCAGTACGCTGGCTCCGAGCTGCTGCCGACCGAGGTGTTGCCCAAGCTCAATACGAACTTGCCGTATGCTATACCGACGGTCGGGGTGTCGATCGAGACTCGGCGGAGGCGGCACGTTGGTTCCGAGCCGCTGCCGCGCAGGGTCTCACGGATGCTCAATTACGACTTGCTACCTGCTATGCCACCGGGCAGGGCGTTCCAAAGGAAATGGCAGAAGCGGCAAAATGGTATCGCGCGGCTGCCGAGCATGGCTGTGCGGACGCTCAGGCATCTCTCGCTACGTGCTACGCAAACGGAGATGGCGTAGATACGAACCAAAAAGAAGCGGTGCGCTGGTTCCGCGCCGCCGCCGACCAAGGTGTCGCTCAAGCACAGTACGAACTTGCCGTGTGCTACGAAGACGGTTGCGGAGTCGACGCGGATATGTCGGAAGCGGTGAAATGGTATCGCGCAGCCGCCGTTCAGGGGCACGCATCGGCGCAGTATAACCTCGGTCGCTGCTCCGCATGCGGACAAGGAGTAGATAAAAATATGGCAGAAGCGGTTCGTTGGTTTCATCCGGCCGCGGCTCAAGGCATTGCGAAGGCTCAGTGCTATCTCGCCTTATGCTATGCCATGGGTGACGGTACATACAAAGATATGGCTGAAGCCGCCGCTCTCTTCCGAAAAGCTGCCGAACAAGGGCTTGTACAAGCCCAATTTAACCTCGGCGTGTGTTATTACTGTGGCTCAGGCGTTGAAAGAAACATCGAGGAAGCTGTTCGTTTATTCCGTACCGCCGCCGAGCATGGTCACGCCCAAGCTATGTGTAACCTTGCACTTTGCTATGCTAGGGGTGAAGGTGTTCCGACGGATATGAATGAAGCTACCAATCTCTTCCGAAAAGCTGCTGAACTGAATTACGAACCGGCTCAATACTATCTCGATATCTGCACTCCAAAAAACAATCAATAACCGTACCTTCACCTGTCCCAATAAAATTTTCGAAAATCGCCGCGTTGTTCATTTCCATGCGTATGACAGACGCTCTGCGTACCAAGAGGGCTTCAACTTCACTGGTGCATGGATTTAGTTCCTATGCATCATTTCGGCTTTGCATCCCTCCCGCCTTACCTGCGCAACTCCGTTGCGTCTAACTCCTTCACTTCGTTCTTCGTACCTCGTACTTGATCACCCACGCGTTTTCCCGCATCAAAGCCGTCGCCCACTGCAAAGCTCATATTTTTCTTGGAACAGATGTGAACCGCACCACACCCTCCCTAAGAAAAAATGACTGTCTAACGTTAAGCGATAACTCCGTTGCAGGCGAAGTCAGCGTGATTTTCACTTGCAAGGTAGGCAGGAATGGTGTAAACTTGGGGGTGAAGATGAAGATATTGAAATCAATAGTTTTTGTTGTGTGGTGCATCGTAGCGGGCACATCGGCGGCGCAGCAGAACGCGACACCGACCGGTACTCAGCAGGTAGCGCAAAGCGGTATGGTTCTCCCCGACCAAGAGAAGGCACGTAGCATAGCTGAAACGACCTATAACACGTGGCGTTTGAGTATACAGCGTGGGGACGCGAATGCGTGGCGCGGTTGTACATCTTTGGCGCGTCAGATGAAGGTCCGCAACATGATTGTTTCTCAACGAGGTAACTTCCCGCAGGATTTCTTCCGCGGTTCGCAGAATCCTCCTTTATTGGACAATTTCCGCTATGTGGGAGCTTTGAGCGGATGCGGCGGGCGGACTATGGCTGCCACCTACATAGGGAGGATGAAACTCGGGGATGCCGCTGTTCGTGAGAATGCTTTCGTGCTGGAGTTTGTGTATGAAAGTGGAAAATGGCGGCTTGATCAAACGCGTTTTTTTGACCTTTCACGCCTTCCGAATGTGCTTCAACGTCTTCAAAAACGTGATCTTACCGTGCTGAGCGAGCAGGATGGTTTCCACCCCTACGGCGCTATCCCCATTGCTCCACCCGCCTGCGGTAAACCGGAGCTCATCGGAAGAGTCTTTGTGGATTGCCCGGGACGTGCCATAAGCATGCGTATCAACGGTATTTCTATGCATGACTTTGATGATGAACGCCGCGCGGATACTATATCCGGTGGCTTGAAACGCGGCGCGAACACTATTACCTACACCATACGACCCAGCACGAATGAACAGGAGCATCCGAGTATGGGGATCGGTATCTTTGTAATGCCCGAAACTGAGGGAAATAAGCCGGTATGCGTATTCGACCACATACTTGACGCGAAGGATGAAGCAAAGGGAGGTACCTTCACTTTTACCATAGCGCAGCAGCATATTGCGTCCATGCACCCACAATTCCAAGGTCCCGCTCCGCAACCTATGCACGCGGTGCCTCTCAAACCCATGCCTAACAAAAAAAACACTCCGGCACCCTCTCACTGAGCTTGAGTCGGTATGAAGGAGCGGGTGTAGCACGTGAGCATCCTGAAATATGTTTTTATGACACCGTATCAGGAACGGGAAGGGGAGAACGAAGTCGTAGTCGGAGAGACTGCGGCGGCGTGTGGTTTCGTGCCGCCGGATTATTTCAGACGTTACAGCGTGGCGGATATATTCGGACACGGAGAGGTATGCGAAGTAGATTTAGGGTGTGGGGACGGCGGTTTCCTCCTGCAAATAGCACAGCTGCATCCGGATCGTCTCTACATAGGCGTAGAGCGTTTGCTGAATAGGTTGCGCAAAGTATGCAAACGGGGAAACAGACTCGCGCTTACCAACATGCGCGGACTTTGGGTAGAAAGTCGCTATTTTTTGGAATGGATGATACAGCCCGGTTCCGTACGCCGTATCCATTATTTGTTTCCGGACCCTTGGCCTAAACTGAAACATCAAAAAAAACGCTTTATTCAGGGTGACACCGCGGAAATCCTCCACCGCGCGTTGACGCAGGACGGAGAATTGCTCTTCCGCACCGACCACCATGACTACTTTATGTGGGTCTGCGAACATCTTACGGTCGCCGGACTCTTTCGCCGTGAAGCATGGGATGATCTTTCAAGCTACCCTACCACCGATTTTCAACGTCAATGGGAAGCTATGGGACGTCCCGTTTTTTCCGCACGTTTTATCAGCTGTCGCCCGGTCTCATAACCCGGTCCCGGAATTTTGCGCAACGGAAGTACGACATTCGGATAACAAAAATGGCAGGAGATACATTGCAGAATTTAGGGAGTGCCGGTATGGATTACCACACCCACACACCGGGAGCTTACGGGGGATTTTTATGTTCGGTTACGCGGGAGGATTGGGCAAAGGTGGCAGCGGCGGCACCGCGGATGATACCGTGTTTCGGTGTGCATCCATGGCACGCTCAACATGTAGACCCTACGCAGATTGCATTCGAACTGGATGATTGGCTCGTCCGTTTCCCCCGGGCACAGGTCGGTGAAAGCGGGTTGGATGCATCACCGCGTCACGCCGCTACCCTAGATGCCCAGCGTATTCTCCTGCAAGTACACTTGGGCGCGGCATTTCGACATGACCGTCTCATACATTTGCACGGAGTAGCGGCTTGGTCGGAAATTCTCACAATACTTCGCGCTCGTGAACGTACCCGTACGCTCCCGCGTGTATTGCTTCATGCTTGGAACGGTTCCCACGAGCTCGCTCGTGAGTTCCTTGCCCTCGGCGCTATTTTTTCGGTCGGTTTGCGTGAGCTTTCTCACCCTAAGGCTTCTTCCCGTTACGGGCGTATACCCGCCGATCGTATCTTCCCCGAATCTGATGATAACCCGGCATCCTTCTTACAAGCACGGGACATCCTGAACCGCTGCTCGTGCCGCCCCGCCCCGATGCCCGCCACGCCCGCCCCCCCCCCGCATTTTTGATTTTTGATTTTAGATTTTTGATTGAGGAATAATGCGCGCTCCG
>CAZJIH010000014.1:0-27962 GCA_964545935.1 uncultured Akkermansia sp.
AAGGGAATGTTCAGTATGCCGGTCGGAGGAGTCCGAATTCCCTGTACAGCTATGCTATAGCGACCATGGAAGGCGATTATACCGATGAAGATTACAATCAGGACGATGCTACCGGTTTTATTCACCTGAACGGACTGCGACTTAAACAATTTTCACGCGTTAATAAAAGTTAGGTAGAAAAAACACATTCGTCCTGAGAAAGAAGACCGCCTAGCGTTGACAATGGTTTAGACGGGGGGTGTCGAGATTAAGCAAGAGGCTACCGAGCAGCAGCGAACCACCTGTGCAGCTACTTAACTTAACCGCTAGGTCTCCACGGCGCACCTCTGAGTCTTCCCCCGTATCGTTCCAGTGTTTTTTGATATGCGATTAACGAAGGTTGGTGGACATATTCTGGGTGTTTTTCGCAGCGCGAGAGTTTGATGCTACTTACGACGTAAATTTCTACGCCGACTTTCCTCTCTTCTTGCGTGACCCTTGCACAAGCTGCGCAGCCGTCACTCCTAATACGTTGTTGTATACATAGTTATATATTGTCCGTTCTGAAAAGGGTACATCTATTCCCCGGCGTAGCAGCACCTGTCTGGCTACGTGGGGCGAGCACTTGAGTCCCTCTTCACCTCCCCCTGTCAGTAGCTCTACCAACTGTTTTGCCAAATTTGTGTTGTTACCGATCTTTAAACTAGGTCCGTGCACTGTTTTATTCGTGTCGGCAGCTATCTGCGCACGTTCGCATGAATATACTTCGTGCTCCTTAAGTTTTGTGTCTACATGGATAACGAGACCACGCCTACGTTCACGTATGATCGTGGAGCGATTACGGTCGAGACGCTTGGCGATTTCTCTTACGGGGACTCCTTCTTGCAGCCATCTTTCAATCTGCTGGCGTTCTGTGAGGTTAAGGTGCTTACCTTTTCTTGTACTAGGTGCGGAATCCGGCTGGGTATTCTGTTTCATAAGGTGTTTTTTACTGGGTAATTATACCCCATTCCGGGACCAAATGCACCCCTTTTTTTTCCCGCATCCGGAGAAATGCATTATATTTTACGATACACGGTGGACAGGTTAGTATTTAGTTTGGCTTGTCATATTTGAAAAATCGTGTAGAATAGTAGTTTTACGGGTGACCGGCATGCGACGTCAATTTTTGTTATTATTATCTGCAGTAATCTTTATCGCCTTTATCATAACGGCGATCCTAGTGTATTTTCAATATACCGGGAAAGTAGAAGACAATGCTGAGCAGATGATAAAGCCGCGATTGACAGACACGATGAACACTTTGATGCGCATAGAAGGGGCGGTGGATGTGCTTAATCGTGTCAATAATGTTGGCACGATGGATAGGGCGAGTGGGGTAGCGGAGATTGTAATGCTAAAGCCGGAAATTATTCATAATCAAGAAGAATTGCAGGGGATATGCAATCGCTTAGGCGCGGAACAGATTGCCATAACTGATGAACATGGCATTGTGGAAGGAGCTGTGCCGGCTTCTCTGATCGGTCACAATATTAAGGATGAAGAAGATTATATTCCTATTATTACTTTAAGTGAAAAAGGAGAGGAGGTGGTAACACCGATGCGAGGGCAAACCGGGCACGGGATGCAATTTGCCAATGTAAGTCGATTAGATCGAGTCGGACGCGTACGTTTAGGATTTCGTACGAACCAAGAACAACAATTGAGTGACGATGCTGCCCTAGTCAATTCCGCTATTAAACTACGCTTAGGGAAAAGCGGGACCATAGTTGTTTTTCGACGTGGGGTATGTTTGACACACGGCAAAGCATCTTTGACCGAAACAGAATTGCTATCACTGGCACCGGACAAAATACACGAAGTAACGTCTGCTGAAGATGAAAAGATGTATGCGTACGCCTTGGAAAACAATGGGAATCGTTTAGTAGGTATATTACCGGTCAGGGAGGTATACGGACGAGGATTGCACACAGCTAAAATTACTGTAATCAGCAATTTAATACTTTTTGCCGTTATGTTCGGACTCGTATGGTGGCTTTTGCAACGTATAGTCCTGCGTGGTATTTCGCGTATAAATGATGCCTTAAAGGAAATAACAGAAGGCAACTTTGAATATAAAGTGGATGTGATGACATGTCCGGAATTTGTGCGACTCTCCAATGGGATCAATTTTATGGTAGATTCTCTGAGGTCAGTGGGAGAAGAACGGCAAGCGCATGTACGGCGAGACTTAGAACTTGCTCGTACGATACAATCTACTGCATTACCGAATAGATTTCCGCCTTTCCCGGATGTCGAACATTTTGATATATTCGCTACATGTTTACAGGCAAATGAAGTAGGTGGTGATTTTTATGATTTTTCTATGCCTGATGCGGAACATCTTCACTTCCTTGTGGCAGATGTGGACGCATCCGGTATTGGTGCTGCACTGTTTATGATGCGTGCCATGTCGATTATTCGTACCCTTTCGCGTTCCGGTGGTTCCCCCGCAGAAATTATTACGGAAGCCAATATTGAACTATGTGAAGGCAATCAAACCGGTATTCACATGGCTATATTTTACGGTTGCCTAGATATCACAACCGGGCAATTGCAGTATGTTAATGCGGGGCGTATGTGCAACTTACGTCAGTCCAAAGGTGGTGCATATCGACCACTTACTACGCGTGCTGATTACGTGCTCGGTGATCAACCCGATATGCCCTTTCACACGCGAACTGCACGTCTCTTGCCCGGTGACCGACTTGTCCTCTTCACGGAAGGTGTTCTCAATACAGCCAATACCGGAAACATACCGTTTAGTGAGGCGCGACTTATTGAAACACTTCAGACAGAGGCACCGACTGTTACCGAAGTTTTGCAATTGGTAAAGACCTCATTACGCCGGTATCTAGAGGGGAAAAATATGGGGAAGGATGTAACCATGTTGGCTCTCCAATTCAACGGAGCACCTTCTAACGAAACTCTTTATGAATTTAGTGCCGGTGGTGTCGCTGAAGCGAATGAAGGTATATCTGCACAAATGGAAGAACTATTTGCGGCACCATCGGATATTACAAAAGTACAGGAGGCGCTGAGTTCTGTCCTTCAAACGTTGAAACCGGAAACACTTGTACGCATGCAAGTGATGTGTACTGAGCAACTTGTTCGTATTCAACTTTCTTTTCCTTCACCGAAGTTTAACCCGCTCGAGCTCCTTCCGCAGCTGCCGGTAGATGAAGCCATTTATGCCTTCTCTGCAAAACATGAGAACACTATCACACTATGCAAGAATCTGATATAAAATCTTTTACAGCAAAAAAATCTTCATTAAATCCGCCACCTGTGCCCGGAGGTATTGCGCCGCCGCCTGTACCTGTTAAACCGGAGACGCGTCCTCAACCGCCGCCACCGCCCCAAGTTCCACCAGTACCTCCTATTGATCCATCTTCGGGGGGGACTCAAACGACGACATCCGGGCAAAGTTCTGACACGAAACCCACTACAGGTTCATCTACTACAGCTTTACGGGCTGTGCGTACACGCAGTAGGATGAATACTTCTTCCGCACGGAAAAATACGTCTACATCCCCTAACAAGGATGTTCGTACTCCACTTCCGGCAGGTACACGCGTAGGTGATTATACGATCATCAAAGTTATCGGAATAGGTGGCTTTGGTATCGTTTACATGGCTACCAAGGATAGCGATAGTACGACAGTAGCTGTCAAGGAGCACATGCCGGAAGGACTTGCTGCACGTGAAATTAACGGGACGTACGTGGTGCATTCATCACCGGAAAATGAACAACGCTTTAAGGCAACTGTTTCGGAATTTTTGCAGGAGGTAAGTGTACTTATGGGAATTTCTCATCCCGGGATTGTTCCTATACTTTCTGCTTTTGAAGCAAACGGTACGGCATACTATGTTATGCCTTTCATGCAGGGACGTCCTATGTCTCTGCAAGAACAACCTTCTCTGAGTTTTGCCCAACAATCTCAATATGCTCGCCATATTCGTCGTCTGCTACTTAATCTTCTGTCAATCTTGGACTATTTACGCCAGCATCGTATCGTTCACAGGGACATTAAACCGGATAATATCCTAATTACTGAAAATGGAACTACTACCTTGCTCGATTTCGGTTCCGCGCGTCAATTGCAACCGGGTAAAGTCTTTACAAATGTTTTTACTCCGGATTTTGCTGCCCCGGAACAGTCCCATTCCTCGTCCGATGAAGAAATGAGTCATCTTCTTGGACCTTGGACGGATCTGTATTCTCTCGGGGTATGTTTTTATTACATGATAACGCGTTTATTGCCGCCTCGTTCGGATTTACGGATGATGACGGATCAGGATCCTTACTCACCGTTGGCAGAACGTGCTGATTTAGAAGCGCTTTACGGTGCGGCGTTTTTACGAGCCATTGATCGTGCTCTCGAATTAAAAGTTGAGGATCGTTGGCAGAATGCCGCTGCGTGGCGTATAGCTATCGGTGAGGGAGTCGTGGCCGTTGAACCGAAGAAAAAACGCCGTATTCAACTGAGTCCGCTTATTACCATAGGGATACTTGCTATTTTAACCGGTATTAGTTCTTGGGCTCTCTGGGAGCGTCGCGCGGCTATCCGGGCTTACGATAATAGTGCCCATTTTACTGAACGTTTACTTTACGATTTTAATCAGGAGATTACGGATATTCCTGCGTCCACGCGTTTACAGGGTATTCTCGGTGATCACCTGAATGCTTATCTCAATAATATGGGGAAACCACCGGGTGGGCGCGATGAAAAATTAACACGTTCTTTGGCAGCTTCTTGGCGTAATCTTGGGGCTCTGCGTTTGCAGCAAGGGTTGCTCAAGGATGCCGATGAATCGCTGAGTAATGCCGAGGCCCTCTTTCGTCAACTTTACAGTGAGCATTCTAATACAGTGAGTTATCGCTACGACTTAGCATGTGTCTTGCTCAACCGGGTGGAGGTCGCCCGCAGTCGTAATCAAACTGATAAGGTACGTGAGTACCTGCACGAAGCTTCAGCTATTTTGCAAGAACTTTGCGCTAAAATTCCTTATAATCCGGAGTTTCAGTGTGCGCTGGGACAAGCCATCGGTGAACATGCTATGCTTTCTCGTTCTATGGGTGAAAATCAGAGCTACAAAACCGCACTAGATGAAATGTTAAGTCTTTACCGTGAATTACTTAGTAGTTATTCTGACCATGTAAAGGCGCGTCAAGGTCTTGGGGATGCCCTTCTCTACAATGCGGAGTATGCCCTAGAACAACAGGATTTCAATTCTGCAGATACACTGTTAGATGAAGCACGTCAAGTCTTTAATACACTTTCCATAGAGCATCCGTACCGACTCTCCTTCAAGAAGGGACTTTCCCGTACTTTCCATGCCATTGGTAATCTTTATTCCCGGATAGGAGAGTATGCAGTGACTCCTGAGCAGCGCAAACAGTACGATGAACAAGCTTTGGATGCATACCGTAAAGAGAATGCACTTGTTTCATACTTAGAGACTCAGGATGATAAACAATCTGAGTACCCCTTTATGGTGTGTCGTGCTCTCAGTGCAATGGTCGATATTCTCTTGCGTAATGAACAACCGAATCTGGCGGAAGCTCATTGTAAAACAATTATGCGTAAAATGGAAAAATTACGGCGTACAGCGCCGGATAACATGGATTACGCGGAATTGGAAACACTTGCATGGCGTGGGCTAGCCCGTGCTCACAGTCGCTCTTCTTATTTTGCGGATAAAGCGGCTGCTGAATTCGCGCGTTACCGTCGCCTCGCTGAACAAATTCTTTATCTCAGCCCGGAAAATTTACGTTTACAGGCTCTTTATGCCGATTCACTCGTTGAGTCCGCTAGGCAAGCTGTTCAGTCCGGCGATACAGACTCCGGTGCTACCCAATGGTTGCAACGTGCTATCGAACTTTACGAAAAACTTATCCAATCTGACCCAAGCCAAATTAAATATGCAGAATACTTGCAGACTGCCCGTAACCTTCTCTCACGTTGCACAGAACAACAAACTAAATAATAAAAGTTTACGTTCGGGAATACAACATATTTATGAACAATGAAATATCAAGTCCGGTCGGAAAACGAATATACGTACAGGGGAAATTACATCCGGAGGTACGTGTGGCGATGCGTGAGATCGAGCAAAGCGATACTTTGTTTCCGGACGGGCGGACAGAAAAGAATCCGCCTGTACGCGTGTATGACTGTACCGGACCGTGGGGAGACCCGGAGGTACGATGCACGGAAGCCGGCGGCATACCTCCTGTGCGCGGGGAGTGGATAGCATCCCGCGACGATGTACAGCGGACGCCGAACGGGAAATGGATTGCACGGGACTCCCAAGCACCGCCCACGCAGCGGGCTTATGCCCGGCGCGGTATCATCACCCCGGAGATGGAGTACGTGAGCATTCGTGAAAATATGGGGCGCGAGGAGGTATATCGAGCGGTATATGATACGTACCCGAATCGGAAGACACGCCCGGAGGAGGCTCAGACTTTACTGGATGAGCTCGGCACGGGTATGCCGCGTCCGAGTGACTTGGAACGCCTACCGGAATTTTCCCCGAAATGCTTACAAAGGCGAGCCGAGTTGAATTATCGCCATCCGGTAACCTTCGCCGAACGTACGGGTGTGAATGCGCCGGCATTTTTCACCCCGGAGATGGTGCGCGATGAAGTAGCAGCGGGACGTGCCCTAATCCCCGCCAACATCAACCATCCGGAAGCGGAGCCTATGATTATAGGTCGCCGTTTCTTCTGCAAAATCAACGCTAATATCGGTAATTCTGCTCTCACGTCCGATATCGCTCACGAGGTAGAAAAGCTACGTTGGGCAATTCATTGGGGGGCGGATACTGTCATGGATTTATCCACCGGTGCGGACATCTCCCGCACGCGTGAGTGGATACTGCGTAATAGCCCGGTTCCTATCGGTACGGTACCCATTTACCAAGCACTGGAAAAATGCGGGGGGTGCACGGAGGAGCTGGGGTGGGAGATATTCCGCGAGACTCTTACGGAACAGGCGGAGCAGGGAGTGGATTACGTTACTTTGCATGCCGCTTTGCTGCAACGTTTTGTCGCCTTCACGGCAGGACGCGCCACCGGTATCGTGTCACGCGGCGGTTCGATTATGGCTAAGTGGATGATGCAGCACGAACAAGAAAACTTTTTATACACCCACTGGGATGAAATATGCTCAATCTTAGCAAGTTACGATGTAGCTGTATCGATAGGAGACGGGCTGCGTCCCGGGAGCATAGCGGATGCTAATGATTTTCCGCAATTGGCTGAGTTGGAAGTGCAGGGAGATTTAACACTTCGAGCTTGGGCACACGGAGTGCAGGTGATGAACGAGGGACCCGGTCACGTACCGCTTCATCTTATCCCGGAAAACATGCGTAAGCAACTCGCGTGGTGTCACGAGGCCCCCTTCTACACACTCGGACCCTTACCCACGGATATTGCACCGGGTTACGACCACATCACGGGTGCTATCGGCGGCGCGATGATTGCCCAACGTGGTTGCGCTATGCTTTGCTATGTGACCCGCAAGGAGCATCTCGGACTGCCGGATGCTCGGGATGTGCGTGAAGCGGTGGTAACTTATAAGCTGGCTGCTCACGCGGCGGATTTGGCTAAAGGGCACCCGGCTGCCCAACTCCGCGATAACGCACTCGCAAAAGCTCGTTTTGAATTCCGGTGGGATGACCAATTCAATCTCTCGCTCGATCCGCAGCGTGCACGCGAATTCCACGACCTGACTCTACCGCATGCCAACGCCAAAAAAGCGCACTTTTGTTCCATGTGCGGACCGAATTTCTGCGCTATGAAACTCAGTCAGGAAATCCGTGCCTTAAACCATGAAAATTAATCGCCCCGCTCGTACCGATATTTTTTCACCGCCCTTGCCGCGTGTCGTCGGTGTGGTGTCGGATGTCGCTACCTTACAATCAATAAACGAGCGGGATTGTGATATCGCAGAATTGCGCATAGATGCCCTCTCGGTGTCCGACTTGGCTCAGTTACCGCTCGTGTCCTGTCCGGTGCCGGTGTTGCTGACTTACCGAGATGCTTCGGAGGGGGGATACAGAGCAGTGTCGCCGGAGGAGCGTCAGGCTACCGTGCGTCGCTTTTTACCCATGGCTGCGGCTATCGATTGGGAAATAGCCTTTCTCGATGATGCCGCTGACCTCATTGCGCGGGCACATGCCGAGGGGGTAGCCTTAGTAGCATCCGCTCACTTTTTTTCACGTACCCCTGACCGGGATGAATTGGAAGCACTTGAACAAAAAGCTCTGTCTGCCGGTGCGGATTTGCTCAAAGTTGCCTTCACTCCGCATGCCCCGGAGCAGATCAAAGCCGCCGCCGAATGGCTGCGTCTTCCTGAACATACCGAACCTATCGCCTTAATGGGAATGGGAAATCTCGCGGAACAAAGCCGGATCTACCTCTGTCAACACGGAAGTGCTCTCATTTACGGCTACCTCGGTTCCCACCCAACTGCTCCCGGTCAAATGAGTGCCGCCCGCTGCCGTAAATTGCTGACCGATATATCCTGACGCAATATACTGACCTTCAACTATCAACCAAGAATATTCCTCGCGTTCGCCACGCTTGCTTCGTCGGAAAAACGGGGTACGCACAGGTCTTAATCAAAACACATAAATGCGAGTGACAGGAGTAGCGGTTCAGTTTAGTCTTGCAAAATATGGTGGATGGATGTAAAATGCGTCGCTTTTCGAGAGGAGAGCAAAAAGAACTGAGAAAATTATGGACCCCCAAACATTATTCTGGATAGTACCGGTTGCCTCGTTGATAGCGCTGCTTTTCGCGGCTATATTCTTTTGTAATATGAAGAAAGCGGATGAGGGGACGGAACGGATGAGAGAAATAGCCGGCTATGTACGCGAAGGCGCCATGGCTTACCTGAAACAACAGTACAAGGTGGTGGCTCTCTTTTTTGTCATCATAGCTGTTGTTTTCGGAGTAATGGCATATTTCGGTTTGCAAAATCATATTGTACCGGTAGCTTTTCTTACGGGCGGATTCTTTTCCGGTTTAGCCGGGTTTATCGGTATGAAAACCGCTACTTACGCCTCCGGGCGTGTAGCTGAAGCATGCCGCGATGAACAGGATGGGCTTAACCGCGGTCTTAAACTTGCTTTCCGTTCCGGGGCAGTACTCGGTCTTACGGTTGTGGGGTTCGGTCTTCTCGATATCTCCGGTTGGTACCTTATACTGGATAACACGGGTTTGGTGCAAGGGGAAGGAGTGAGTAAATTGGTAGAAATTACTACGATTATGCTGACATTCGGTATGGGCGCATCCTTGCAGGCTCTCTTTGCTCGTGTGGGAGGCGGAATCTATACAAAAGCTGCCGATGTAGGGGCCGATTTAGTCGGTAAAACGGAATTCCACTTCAATGAGGATGACCCGCGAAACCCGGCGACAATAGCCGATAATGTAGGGGATAATGTGGGTGATGTAGCCGGCATGGGAGCCGATCTTTACGAATCTTACGCCGGCTCCATTCTTGCGTCTGCTGCCTTGGGTGCCGCTGCCGCTTCCGCTGCCGGTTGGGGATACGACAAAGGCTTGCAGATGGTGATGGCTCCGATGATTATCGGTGCGGTCGGTGCCATTCTTTCCGTGTTAGGTATTTTTATTGTACGCACAAAACAGGGTGCTACGCAAAGTCAATTGATGGCTGCCCTCAATCGCGGTATCAATTTTTCCGGTATCCTTATTGCGGTCGCGGCTGCCGGTGTGCTGTATTTGCTGGGAATCGATAATTGGTTGGGACTCTGGGGTTCTATCGTCATCGGGCTGGTTGTCGGTATCCTTATCGGTAAAGTAACAGAATACTACACATCCTTTGAATTTAAGCCGGTCAAATTTATCGCAGAAAACGCTACCACCGGACCGGCTACTGTTATTATATCCGGTATCGGAGTAGGGATGATATCTACATGCTGGCCGGTTATTTTTATTGTACTGGGTACCATCGGGGCCTATCTCAGTGCCGCCGGCGGTCTGGAATTTGCTTCCGGGAACCTCAGCATGGGACTTTACGGTATCGGGATCGCGGCTGTAGGTATGCTTTCCACTCTCGGTCTTACCCTCGCTACGGATGCATACGGGCCTATCTCCGACAATGCCGGAGGTAATGCCGAAATGAGCGGTTTGGGTGAGTCTGTTCGCTCCCGCACAGACGCACTGGATGCCTTGGGTAATACAACAGCCGCCACCGGTAAAGGGTTCGCTATAGGTTCCGCAGCTCTTACAGCTCTTGCCTTGCTTGCCTCCTACATCGAAGAACTTAAAATTGCTGCTGGTCGTCTCCAAGATGTTTCTCTGAGTTTCTTCAGTGATACCTCTTTTGCGGGGGCTGAGGTTGCCAAATGGGACATTGCTACTTTCATGAGTAAATTCGAGGTTACGCTTATGAATCCGAAAGTCCTCTTAGGTATTTTTATCGGCGCTATGCTTTCCTTCCTCTTCTGTGGTCTTACAATGAACGCCGTAGGTCGTGCCGCTAAGAGTATGGTGGAAGAAGTCCGCAGCCAACTCGCCGATAAAGACGTCCTCGAAGGTCGTAAGAAAGCGGATTATGCCCGCTGTGTGGGTATTTCAACTCAAGGTGCTCAACGTGAAATGATTATTCCGTCTCTCATCGCCGTAGTTGTTCCGGTACTGACCGGGTTGGTGATGGGTGTTGCCGGAGTTTTCGGTTTGCTCGCGGGTGGTCTTGCCGGCGGCTTTGTACTTGCCGTCTTTATGGCAAATTCCGGGGGTGCGTGGGATAACGCGAAGAAATTCATCGAGACCGGAGATGCGCCTTTCTGCGGCAAGCATACCCCGATTCACGATGCCTCCGTTGTAGGTGATACCGTAGGTGACCCCTTCAAAGATACCTCCGGTCCTTCACTCAACATTCTCATCAAACTCATGAGCATGGTCAGTATCGTTACCGCAGGTCTTAATATCGCCTTCTCACTACTCTGAACCTCAGTGAACCGCTGCTCTTGCCGCCCCTCCCCAATGCCCACCGCGCCCTCCCTCCTCGCCGCATTTTTGATTTTAGATTTTTGATTTAGGATTGAGAATAATGGCGCTTCCGTTGCGCAAGGCTCAGAATCCAGTTACGAGGCAAAGCCGCGGCGTACCGCATGTGGTGCTCTCCGACTTTGCGGCGTAAAAAGACCTGCGCCACGGAAGCGCCACTATTTGCAAATCAAAAATCAAATCGTACTTTTGCCCGCCAAACCCGACGCAACTCGCCGCCAAGCTGCAGCATACCCATCCGGCGGTGGGCACCTTCCGCGGAGGGACGCGCAACGGAGCGCGCATTATTAGTAAATCAAAAATCTAAAATCTAAAATCAAAAATGCGGAGGGGAGGAAGGCATTGGGGCAGGACTGTGGTTCAGACTTTTCTTCTTGCCCAAGTTAGGTCGTGCAGCATGAATTCCAAGATGATGTACTCGATGGCGAGGTCTGCAACGATGAGGAACCAGATACCGGTCAGGGTGAGAGATTCCGGTGAGAAATTGTTCCAGAGCATAAGGCATATAACACGCACAAAACCCATGCATGAGTAGGATACATACATAACGCGACGCGTATCGCCTGCGCCACGTAAGCACATTTTAATCATTAACATACCGGCATAAAACGGTTCCGCGAGTAAGAATACTTTAACTACGGGTACGGCTACTGCCATAAGACCCGGGGAATCCGAGGCAAAGATGCGCACAAAAAATTCCGGAAAGAGGAAAAAGATGCAACCCATAGTTCCGGTGAATATCATGCTGTAAATGATACACTTACGTATAGTAGCCATAGCGAGACGCACACTTCCGCTGCCTAGGTATTGCCCGACGAGGGAAGCGCCGGCGATACCGATAGCGAAGCTTGGCAGGAAACTGAGGGATTCTATACGGATAGCTATGGTATGCGCTCCGATGGCAGCATCCCCCAACCGTGAAATAACGTGCAATACGTATATTTGAATCAGCCAAATACCGCCTACTTCAACAGCTTGGGGCAAGCCTATACCGAGGATTCTTCCCATCATCCCCCAATCCGGTTTCATGCTACGGTGGTCCAGATAGAGGGGCGGTACGTATGTAGCACTACGGCTTTCTGCGTACGCTTCTAAGGTTGTGTTCCTTAAAATTTGTCGCATTTTCGGTGTATGGCGAGCCAACAAAAAGATGAGGATACCAGCTGAGATAATCATACCGGTAACCATTCCGAGGGCTAAACCTTCCACAGACATGCCGCATACATGTACGAAAATGATGCTTAATACGACGTTAAGGCCATCTACCGCTAACATGATAAAAAAAGGTGTACGGGTATCGCCGCTACCACGTAAGGCAGCATTCACGGCAAATATAATTCCGGAAAAAACTGCTACCCAACACCCCCATTTCATATATCGAAGTGCCACCTCTCGCGCATAAGCCGATAAATCCAGCAGGTCAGTCACTAAGAAATCCGCTGTCACATACATGAGCAAAGAAGAAAGTAGACCGGCGAGGAGTCCGAGTAACGCAGCTTGATTGGCTGAATAGTTAGCCTCACTGAAACGACGCGCACCTGTTCGGCGACTGACAATAGCCGTTGCCCCCATCCCCACAGCCCCTTGCATGAGAAAACCCAACCATAGGATATAACCGGTGACACCGATACCTGAAGCAAGTTGCTCCTTCACAGCTCCGTCATTGCTCATACCGGTAGCGAGAATAAGGGAGGTTGAAGTGCAAATAAAACTCATAACCTGCTCAAGCAAAGGCCAGAGTGCTATGGTAATGATTTGGCGCGGCAAGCTTAAACCCGCCAACTTACCCCCTAGCTGCCCTTTTGCCATGGCCGCCCGCATCTTCCCGTCTCGCCCATCTCCTATACTCATCGCAACACCTATCCTACCACACATAGGTGACAATGACAAGATGAACCGAACCGCAGTCCCGCCTCAAATACCCTCCCCTCTACTGCTCTCTGCCGTTGAACTGCGCCGTAAATGCGGAGTGCTTCGGGACAGGGTACGGTTCAGTTGTTAATTTTTGATAGTGAAGCGGACGGAGGTTATAACGGAAGCGGGTACGGGAACACCGTTTTTGCGGGCGGGGGAGAAGTGCCAATAGTGAAGGACCCAATCTTCGGCTACGGAATCGAAGTCCGAGTGACCGCTGCTCTGTAAGATCGTAACGGAAAGGGGGATTCCGGCGGCATCGAGAGAAACACGGAGACGCACCGTACCTTCGATCCCTCTTTGGCGGAGGGCGGCGGGATAAGGCGGCGGCGGTGCGGAGCGGTATGACGGCGGGGTAAAGGTCGGAGCGGGTGACTCCGCCGGAATCCGGAGGGAAGCGGAAGGGGGAGCTGAGAGAGACGCGGCAGGATGAGGTGCCGGGTGCGCGATATGTCGGCGGCGCGGGATGGGCGGTTCCTCCGGAAGCTCGGGGAAATCCGTCACGGCGATGGGGTCGGTGCTCGGGGTATCCGGAAGCGGGGGAGGTACGTACTCAGTCATTTCGGGAGGTTGCGCAGACAGTGCCGGCGCGGGAGGAATCCACAAAGGCGGGGACATCCGGAAATCCGGGAGCGGCGGGAGCGGCGGAAGGGGTTTGCGCACCGGAACCGAAACAGTGATACGAATGACATCCCCGGGCGGAGGCACAGTCATCATTGAACGGACGGAGAGCCGAGCCAGCAATGCTGCCCCTATACCCAAGACAGCCACCGCGCAGAGAAGAGCCCGGACTGCCGAACCACCGAGTGACGTGCTAGGGCGCGAGCCAAATGGTGTGGTTGTCAACGGCATCAACGTAATAACCGGGTGAGGCAGGGATGCGAACGCGGGGAGAATGAAGAACGTGAGCGCGGGACTCCCGCCAACCCGGAAGCCAGACAGCGAGCTCACGGACGAGTGCGTCCACACGCGCGAGAGCTCCGGCGAGGGAGACGGAATCCGGAGCGGAGGCGTAGGCGGCAAGCGCGGCATCCATACGCGAATCACGCAGCCCGAAGGGCGCTTCATCCCCCGACGCGGAAGAGTGAAAATACCGAGCCGGAGCAGGCAAAGGGGAAGCCGGAACGGTAGCCCAGAAAGTCAGCTCGTGTTCACCGTCGCGGACGAGTCGCGCGCAACTCTGCCAAGGCAGGGGAGAAGGCACGAGGTCTACCCCGCAGGTACGCGCGCTTTCCCGCAGGACTTCCGCAAGCGTGCTGACTTTTCGGGAAGGGACGTAAGCGAGGTGAACACGCAAAGGGGTGCCGTCGGCGCGGCGTAAAATGCCGTCCTCCCCCGCGATCGTGAACCCGGCTTGAGCAAAGGCGGCGCGGGCGAGGGACGGATCGTAGGCGGGCGGCGGAGACGGAGGCGGGGAGATGCTGCCGTAGCCGGTGAAAAAAGAGCGCAGACGTTCCCCTTCACCGTGAAAAAGGAGAGCGACGGCGCGATCCATGTCCATGGCATGCAGCAAACCGCGTCGAACCGGGAGAGAGATACGGCGGGCATTCAGGGCGATACCGTAAAGCGGAGGCGGACCGGTAGCGGTGAATTCCGAGAGCACGGTACCGGGAGAACCGGCGTATTGGTGCAGCGCGGTGAGATTACGCGTTTGAACGAGATCGAGCTCACCCCGCAGAAGGAGCTCGAAAGCCTGAGTCTCATCGGTCAGAAACCGGAATTGAACGAAGGAGGGGTTACAGGTGCGGCGGTAGAGAGGGAGCTCCTCCGCCCACCAATGCGGCACACGTCGCAACTCGATGAGCTGTCCCGGGAGGACGTATCCGACCGCGTATGCCCCGGTATTCGGGGGGGAACGCCAAGCGTAACGCTTCGTGTAGTCCCCGGCGAATTCCTCGTAGAAACCGGGTTCCGCCGCGTGAAGGAGAGCCGAAGCACGCAGGACTTCTAAGGCACCGCCTGTCCGCAGGGTCAGGGAGAGGGTACGCTCATCGTACACACGGAGCTCCTCCGCCGCAGCGGTCAAATCCTCCCACTCGGCATCGTGTGTTTTCGCGCGTAGAAGAGCGCCGAGAGCGTAATCGGCGGCACGTACGGGACGCCCGTTGGTGTAACGAGCCTTCGGGTGAAGGCGAAAGTAGACCGAGCGACCGCGCACTGCCCATGCCTCCGCCGTACCCGGGATGGGACAATGGGTAACCGGGTGCCGTGCGACGAGCGGTAACTCGGTGCGGGTAAAAGCGTTGGCACGGAAAAACTGCGGCGTAGGGCTACCGAAAGGGAGCAGGTTAGCCGGGAAAGGACCGGCGGCAGAGAGGCGCAGGGTACCACCGCGTTCAGCTTCGGGACTGCCGATGAGCGGCTGCGGCTCACCGGTGCCCCAAGCCGAATCCGGCGGCAGCTCTTCGGGTTTCCCCTGAACCACACGCATGGCGGGGACGCGGGCGAGCTCCGTCCACATATCCGCCGGGTAAGCAGCCGGAGCGGCATTCGGAGGACGCTCAGCGGAGAGCATGGGAGTGGACCGCGCACTCTGCACAGCCCACCACGCCACCCCGGCGAGCAAGAGTCCCACCCCCACCACGATGGCACCCGCGCCCTTCATCGCGTCAGAATTTCACGGTACAGCCCCCGTATACGGCTGTGCCGGGGTTGATGAGGATACTCCCCGCGGTATCAAAGGCACCGGCATCGGGTATGTATTTTTGGTCGGTCAGGTTTTCCGCGCGTACGTGAACACTCATTCGCTCGTTCACCTTGTACGTGGCGTACCAACGCAGGATGTAGAAATTATCGAGGGCGATATTCGGGGAACCGTACCCGCGTCGTCCGCACGCCGCCGTAAGACCGATGCCGGTGGTCAGATTTTCTATCGGGTCGGTATGCAGGTCGGCGCTCCAGACTTGACGGGCACTGTTGGCCACCTGCTCATCGGTGCTCGTTTTAGGTTGTGTCAACGTGCAGGCAATTTTGTACCCGGTATTTCGGTGGTGTTCGAAGGTACCGCGCAGCGCGAATTCCACCCCTTGGTAGGTTTGGTGTCCGTCGAGGTTGCGGTATACGTTTACCCAATCAGCATCCGGTTCCGTGCCGATGGCATCCTCCGTCCGTGCCCAAAAAAGTGTCGCGCTCACAAAATGGTCTTTCGCTATTTCCTGTTCAATGCCTAAGTCCGCAGATAAATTAGTTTCGCACTTCACGTCCGGATTCCCGCGATATTCGGCATACCCCGCGTCGTAGAGTGCACTACTGCGTTGGAAAGCGGAGGGAGCCGCGTAACCGCGACCCACCGTAGCGTAAAGTCGTGTGCGCTCCCGGTTGAACTTGTAGTTGGTGCCGACCCGCAGGGTAACGAGCTCATCGAAGGCCTGACTGTAGTCCAGACGCGCGGCTAAGGTGTTGCTCCATCCTTTGACAGGTGACACGGTGTGTTCCGCGAAGACACTAAGGATACTATCGAGATTGCCGCTCGTGCGGTCTTCCTGTCCGTTGTTGATGGTATCGAAGTCCGTGCGCATCCAAGCGAGACCGGCTGTACTTTCGTTCTTTTCGTTCCACCGGTATAGGTTCCTCCACTCTGTCTGTACGTTATCGAGTTCGTACATCCAAGGTGAATCCGAGGTACCGCGTGCCCCGATGGTTTTGTCGTTGTCGTAGTACCCGACCATCAACTCAGTTGTCCAAGCATCGCTTATTTTACCTTGATATTTGGCTACAAGGAGATTAGAGCGTACGGTGTAGAGGGATACGGATGCCGGCCAAGCCCAAGCTCCGCTCCCCCCGGCGGGCGAGTAATT
The DNA here is from genome assembly GCA_964545935.1 of uncultured Akkermansia sp. GTDB lineage: Bacteria > Verrucomicrobiota > Verrucomicrobiia > Verrucomicrobiales > Akkermansiaceae > Akkermansia. The sequence continues at coordinate 16,774 of CAZJIH010000014.1, forward strand.
CCGATAGCTCGAATCCTCGCGCCTGTATACCAGCGTAATCCTGTGCTTGTCGTTGATGTACTTATCGATGCGCAGGGCTTGGTTCTCGTTTAACATACGCCCGGCATGTTTTAAGGTCGGCTCACTTCCGTCGGCGAGTTTTAAGTCGTTGCGAGTGTGTTCTATGCTCGAGGAGAGGAAGAAGGCAGTATTCCCGACGCGACCTTGGGTGGTGATGTTGCCGGTGTAGCTGTCGAAACTGCCGTATTCGTTGAATATCTCGGTGGTAGGGTCGCCTTTACCTTCCGGGGTTTCGAGAAAGAGGACACCGCTCATGGCACCTCCGCCGTATACGGCACCTTCCGCCCCGCGAAGAAGTTCAATGTTTCCCGTGCCGAATATCGGAGCTCGCGAAAGGAGTCCGCTTGTCACGAGACTCCCGCTGTTCATGCCGTCCAACCGCATCCCGTCCGTCATCGAAAGGACGTATCTCTGAGCACTCATCCCGCGTATCACGAGATTAGAGATATTCCCTCGCTGGAAGGTACCTCCCCCGGGTAGCACATAGGCGCCGGGCACCTGCGTTAAGGCTTCACTTAAGGTATAGATGCCTTCTCTTTTGAGCTCCCCCACATCGAGTACACTCACGGATACCCCCGTGGCATTGTAGGGTACGGCTCGTCCTTCATGAGCGGATACCGTAATCGGTGCCAACTCTGTTTCAGGCGCGGTCGCCGTGTCCGCTACCCCCGCCTGTTCCTCTGATTGCGCGTACACACAGGTCCCGACCCATGCAAGCGCAATGGCTGCGTAGTATATGCTTCCCTCGGAAGCTAATGTCTGTTTTCTCATTGCTGTTATGTCCTTGCGGCAGTGTATCGCTGCCTCTGTTAGGGCGTCTTCCGGGCCGGTATTCCGACTGAACCCTCATCGAGTATCACGGTTGCGGCACAGCGGCTGATTTTCACAGCCTTCCCCGTCTATTTCCTGCGGTAACGACACCGCCTCCCGAAAGAAACTGAAGCGAACACGCGAAGCACGTCCCCTTAAGTCGCAAGCATTGTAACAGAAAATGCCGCGGTATGCAAGAAAAATCAGTAATGAAAATTTCAAATCACAGCCATCCAATAAGGGTAAAAAAAGGGTGGCGGGGAGCGTCATGAACGAGGGAGATCGGGAAGGAAAAAAGTAGCAGGTAAAAAAGGATTGCGTGCCTCTTAATTGGTTGGCATAATGGGGAGCATATAAAAGTTAAGCAAAGAGTGGAGGTCGAGGTAAAGAACGCCCAAGGAGAGACGGAAACACTGGAGCTTATGACCAATAATTTGAAGTGGTCGCCGCGTAGCATAGGAGACCTCTACCGATGCCGGTGGGCGATAGAGACCTGAACCCCCTCATTTTTCACCCAAATTTTTTTATACCCCGGAACCGAGTCTAAACACAACTTTTTTACCAAGGATGCGCGAACGTAGAGATGGCGCAGGTAGCATCGCTCAAAAAGCAATGCTATTGGATGGCTATGAATCTTAAATCAAAAATCTAAGATCGTAAATGCGGTGGGGAGGTGAGCATTGCGGAGGAACTGCGGTTCAGTAATCCGCCGTTTGTGGGGTACTCTCACAAGACCCCGGAGCAGAGGGACGACATGCAGCGCACGCTCGGACATCTCCGTGCATAGGGAAAAATCGACTACGTTGGGGCGTGGTTTTACAGGGCGGCGCAGCTCATGCAGGCAAACCCCGCCACCCGTGCGGCATTCGTTGCCACCAACTCTATCGTGCAGGGCGAACAGGCTTCCTCCCTGTGGAAGCCGCTAATGACAGAGTTCGGGGTGCACATCGACTTCGCCTACCGCACGTTTAAGTGGGTCAATGAAGCTGAAGATGTCGCGCAGGTGTATTGCGTCATCATTGCCATCTCCGCTCAGGAACCCGCCCATTGTACCATTTTTGACGAAACCGGCACAGCTCACTACGCCTCGCAGATTAGCAATTATCTTCTCGCTGCGCCGAGCGTATTCGTGGAACATCGTACTCGCCCGCTCTGTGAAGTTCCGATCATGACCACAGGCAATCGACCCGCAGACGGGGGGTATCTTATTATCGAGGCAGAGGACTACGACGATTTCATCGCGAAGGAACCCCGTGCCAAGCCATACATCAAACGCTTCATGGGAGCTGAAGAGTTCATCCGGGGCAAAGCGCGTTACTGTCTGCGGCTCGTCGGTGTCCCGCCGGATGTTCTGCGTTCGATGCCGCTCGTCATGGCGCGCATGGCCGCTTGTAAAGCTGATCGTCTTGACTCGCCCGATCCCGGCAGACGCAAACTCGCCGACTCTCCGGCTCTCTTCCGCGAAACTAAAAATCCGGATTCTTTCATCGCTATTCCTGAAGTTTCGACATCGAGAAGAGAGTATGTCCCCATGGCATTTCTCGATGACGACACCATTGTGAGTAATAAGCTTCTCATTCTTCCCGGTGCTACCGCTTACCACTTCGGAGTGCTATCCTCCGCTATGCATATAGCATGGATGCGCACTGTTGCCGGACGCCTCGGGATAGGTTACCAATACTCGGGAGGAATGGTCTATAACACCTTCCCATGGTCGGAACCCACAACCGCGCAGCGTAAAAAAATTGAGGCGTGCGCGCAGGATGTGCTTGACACCCGCGACAAATACCCCGACAGCACCCTTGCCGACCTCTACGACCCGCTGTTGATGCCGCCGGAGTTGCGTAAAGCGCACAAGGCACTGGATGCAGCCGTGGATGCCGCATACGGGCGAAAGTTTCCGGATGAAGCCGCGCGGGTGGCGCACCTCTTTGCACTGAACCGCTGCTCTTGCCGCCCCTGAACCGCAGTTCCTCCACAAATGCCCGCACCCTCTCCGCATTTTTGATTTTTGATTGAAATTCTAGGTGCTGCCGTGGCGCAGGGATTTTTTACGCTGCAAAGCCGGGAAGCACCGCTGGCGGTAGGAGGGTCCCTTCCGTGGAGGGATCGCGCAACGGTGCGCGCTAGCTTCCTAAATCGTCAATCTAAGATCGTAAAAGTTAGTGGTAGGCGATAACTCTGTATCAGGGAGACACAGGGGAGAGCAAGTACGCAGAACGATGTACGAAGTGAAGGAGTTAGGCACAGAAGAGTTGCTCGGATAGTAACACAGAAGGCATGGCAGAAAAGCTGCGAGGAGTGCGAAACTAGGCTTCTGTGGAACTGATCTTCTTGTGGTACGTGAAACGCATAGATAGCTGTATTGCAAAGATTAGCATCAAATTTCTCGGGGCAGGTCATTGCGGATACAAAATTTTACGCTTGACATGCGGCGGATATGTGATAAAAATAGCGACGTGATCATGAAACATTTTTTTGTAGTAGCAACCCTGCTGACGGCAGGAGTTGTGGCAGCTCAGGAGGAGTCAGCGCGTGCGCAGCAGGTAGGCGTTGAGCGAATTGTCCCTGCCGAGGAGAATGCCGTAGGAACGGAGCAGAAGGCGGTTGAAGAGGTCCCGGCGGCGGAGCTTACTCCGGCGGAAGCAAAGCCTGCGGGGGAGACGGCGCCGGCGGCGGAGGCGCCGAGTGAGGTACCTGCGGTGACGGAGCAGCCGCAGGAACCGGCACCGGCGGAAGTGAAGCCGGAGGAGGTGAAGCCTGCGGGGGAGACGGCACCGGCGGCGGAGGCACCGAGTGAGGTACCCGCGGTGACGGAGCAGCCGCAGGAACCGACCCCGGCGGAAGTGAAGCCGGAGGAGGCAAAGCCTGCGGGGGAGACGGCACCGGCGGCGGAGGCACCGAGTGAGGCACCCGCGGTGACGGAGCAGCCGCAGGAACCGGCACCGGCGGATAATTCCGGAGCGGGTACGTTTGAAGGCGAGCAGCCGGAATTTACAGACGGAGAGAGTTTCGATGAAGGTGAGGGGGGCTCGGGTGAGGAAATATGCAGATGCGGGTGTGAGGAACCCGGGTGTGAGTGTCAGGAATACGATGAGGGGGAAGAAGATACGGATAATCCGGAGGAAGAAGTAGAAGAAGGACCGGAGGAAGAAGCGGAGCCGGACTTATCCGCCGCATATCGCGGAATCGTAAAAATTGAAGTGGCAAATCAGTTACCCGACTACAATATTCCGTGGCGAGCCGGTCAATTCGGAAGCGGGACGGGTACCGGTTTTATGGTAGAACCCGGCGTATTTATGACAAATGCGCATGTGGTGGGAAATGCCAAACGCATTAATGTATCACCTTATGCCGATGCGCGTAAGATACCGGCTAAAGTTAAATTTGTAGCACATGACGCAGATTTAGCATTGGTAGAAGTCGAAGATGCCGAAGCTTTTAAGGATGTACCTTATTTGGAATTCAGCAGCGAAATGCCTAAACTGGAAGACAGCGTACGTGCCATCGGTTACCCTATAGGCGGAAATCGTCTTTCGGTTACACGCGGTATTGTGTCACGTATCGATACTACTCCGTATGCGCATACACAGAGTGAGTCGCACCTTACGGTACAGATTGATGCCGCTATCAATCCCGGCAATTCCGGCGGTCCGGTGCTGATGGGTGATAAAGTAGTCGGTGTGGCTTTTCAGGGCCTCCGAGAAGCAAATTCTACCGGTTATATGATTCCGTTGCCCGTTATCAATCGTTTCCGTAAAGATGTGCAGGACGGACATTACGACCACTATGTCAAAATCGGCGCTCAATTCTTCCCGATGGAAAATCCGGCTATGCGGCGGCACTATAAATTACCGAATGACGCCATGGGAGCTATAGTAGGAGACGTCTTTAAGGGAAGCGGAGCGGACGGTAAATTGCAGGTAGGAGATATTGTATTGGCTGTCAATGGTTTACCTGTGGATAGTTCGGCAATGATTGAGTTAGGGGGGGAAAGGGTAAAACTCGAAGAGATGGCTGAGCGTTCATTCAGCGGAGATGAACTTACATTCAAAATTATACGCGATGGGAAAGAGACAGAGGTAAAAGTAGCTCCGAAACGTATACCGGCAGCTGATATTTTAGGAAATGAGTTTGACGCCCTCCCGCGTTATGTCCATTTTGCCGGGTTAATCTTTCAACCTTTGCAACGCGGAGTAATTGAAGCACATCAGATGGACCCGGGTGACTTTGTGGTGGAAATGGATGATTTTATTCGTCGAGGCGGTTCACAGAGTAAAGAAGATGTGGTTGTTCTTACCGATAAATTGGCGGATGAAGTTAATGCACGCTTTGATGACCCCGGTACGGGTATCGTAACTAAAGTTAACGGACAGGAAGTAAAAGGATTGCGTCATTTATACGAATTATTGTATCCCAAAGACGGTAAACGCGAGGGTAGTTACACAACCATAGAGTTTAAGGATGCTCCGCGTCCATTTGTTATTGATAATACGATTTTAGACGATGCAAATACACGCATTCGTAGTCATTACAACATACCCGATAAACCACGTCTCGATTCAAGCATCAATTGATCATCATTCTTCTTGCCATGAAAAGACTTCGATTCACATCACCACTTATTCTATTGTTCACTGTGATGGGTTTGTGTAGTTGCAAACCGACAGAACGCACAGCGACCGACAATATTGCCGGCGGAAATCGGGCAAAACAGCAGGTAGAAAATACACAAACACCGACCGCTAAAGAAGAACCGGTGAAAAAATGTCCGGTTGGGTTGTTGAATGTGCATACGGCATATCAAGAGTACGAACCGATACGGCCGTGGGAAAAAGGAGCTCAACAGGATGCTTGGGCTATGGGAGTATACTTAGGAAAAGGAACTTTGTTGGCACCGGCAAAAGGTATGAGTCAGGCTACTTTTACGGAAATTTCGTTACCCGATATGTCGCGTACGGTACCGGCTAAAGTGCTTAAAGTAGACGATGATTTAGGGCTTGCTTTACTTTCCGTGCTGCACAAAGAGGATGAAGACATATTCAGGGGAATGCCCGAGCTGAAGATAAGCGAACCCATCGGTATAGGGGGGAAGGTTCAGCTACGAGCTCTCATCCAAGGTGAAATCCCGGTAGACGTTGAGTTGGTAGCCGAAAGCGCTTCATTAACTGGGGCGGGTGTCCCTCTGCTTACCATGCGTTCACAGGTTCCTCTGCCGCATGCTATGAGTGTAGGATTACCGGCTCTCACGAACGGACGTTTGACGGGTATTGTGATGAACTTTAATGCGGATAGCCAGACGGTGGGATTACTCAATGCGGAGATGATATGTCGTTTCCTGGAACAGGCTCCCCGGAATACCGGTGTGCCTTCTATGGGCCTCTCTTTTTCTCCCTTGGACGACCCGGTCTTCTGCAAATATCTGAAGATAGATCCTAAACAAGGCGGACTTTATGTCAGTGAGGTCGCGCCTTTAGGAGCCGGCGCAGCAGCGGGTATACGTAAGGGAGATGTACTCTTAGCTATTGATGGTAAACCCTTGGATAAACGAGGGAAATTCCATCATCCGATTTACGGGATGCTCGATGCGGATATACGAAGTCTCAAACCTCAGGGTGAGTCTATTGTGTTGGATATCTCCCGAGACGGGGAAAGAAAACAAATTTCCGTAAAGCAGAATCGTGATGCTGTCGAGAAGGGGCCGGTCTGTTATGAGAAAGCGGGTGTGCAACCACGTTATGTTATGTGGGGCGGTATGCTCTTTCTTCCGCTTACGAATAATTACCTGAGCGCATTAAAGAAACGTGCTTCTAATTTACCGCTCAGTTTCCTTCGTGCTAAGGAACATCTCGAGGATATGATTAAAGCAGGTCAACAGGATCTCGTCGCGTTGACTATTGTTATTCCTACCCCCGCTACCTTAGGTTACGAATCCTTAGGTTTTTGTATTGTTGAAGCCGTAAACGATACACCCGTTACTTCCTTTGCTCAATTTGCAGAGCTTTTAGATACGGAGACCCCGGACGGGATCACTGAATTATCCATCAGTCACGCCCCGTATAAAATTTATTTAGATCGTAAGACAGTTGAAAAGAGCAATACCGTACTGAGTGAAACCATTCACAAATTACGTAACCTGAACAACAGTCCCGCCGCACCGCTTGCCCCTACGTCACATTCGTGATTGCAGGAAAGTTAGTGCGCTTCCGTAGTGCGGAGGTCGGACTAGGGAGTGGATTCCTGTTTGGTTCCGGTATGCCGTCCGTCTGTACATGCAGTATTGGCAGCTTCTGAGAGTGCGCGAATACCCTCATTTGCTTGCAGTATGCAACTCTCCGGTATCCCCAACATGCCGGACAGAGACTGGGCACTTGCTGCTCCCCGCATGAGTCGTGCAATATGACGCATGAGTCGCAGCGTCATGCGCCGCTCGTAATGTACCTCTGCCGGGTATATAACGGTGTATTTTTGACAATGCGGACAGAACACATGGGGAGTCTCTATGGGCAAGTTCACATCATATTGCATATGCGGAGCATCCTTGACGGTGAGTAACATGGTGTCCACTCGCTGCACCTTGCACGCGCACTCCTCGCACAGCAGAGTTTTTCGGGAGACATATTTATAGTTGACAACAATTTGATTCCCTGTGCAATTATTCTTGTAGGCGCGCCAACCTTTTATTTCCAGAACAGGTATTATGTTCACAACGCGCTCATTCTACCATTGACTTTATTGTTTGGCGAGCTTTTTCCCTGTTTCCGCATGCGATTCTACTGAAGAAACACCAATTTTGTCCGAATGCGATTTTTGTAATTTACGCCATTCGCATTTGACAAGTAGATGCGGGGGTGGTAGAATAACGGTCATGAAACCGACGCTTTTAGTACTTGCGGCCGGTATGGGAAGCCGCTATGGTGGGTTGAAGCAGTTGGACCCGATGGGGCCTAACGGAGAAGTTATACTTGATTATTCGGTGTATGATGCGATACGAGCCGGGTTCGGGAAAGTAGTCTTTGTCATACGAAAGGACTTTGAAGAAGCCTTTAAGAACCAAGTAGGCGCACGATTTACCGGAAAGATAGAAGTAGATTACGCTTTTCAGAGTTTGAATGATTTACCGGATGGGTTCAATGTACCGGAGGGGAGAGAAAAGCCGTGGGGGACAGCCCATGCGGTGTTAGCGGCGCGGGATGTGATTCATGAATCGTTTGCTGTGGTCAATGCAGATGATTTTTACGGGGCGGATGCTTTCCGGCAGGCAGCAGGATTTTTAACGGCATTAACGGCACTCGAAAACGAAGGTACGAAGACTCTTTACGGTATGATAGGTTACCCGCTTAAGAATACGTTGAGTGACCACGGAGATGTTAATCGCGGAATATGTGGGATACGGGAAGGATTTTTGGATAGTGTTGAAGAATACACTAAGATAATGAAGGAAGCGGACGGAATATGTCGGGGCAACAATTTAGCCGGACAACGAAAAGAAGTGGATACCGAGGAGCTTGTTTCTATGAATTTTTGGCTCTTCCCCGCAGATTTTATTGCTCAGGTAAAAATACATTTCGCACAATTTATGCGTGAGCACGGTCGGGAATTAAAGAGTGAATGCTATATACCGACTGTAGTCGATGAGCTTATTCACCGAGGGATAGCCGAGTGCCGTGTTATTCGTACCTCTGCGTCGTGGTTAGGGGTAACCTACCCGAGTGATAAACCGGTCGTGGTAGCGAGTATCGCGAAGTTGACGGAACAGGGAGTTTACCCCGTTAAACTTTAATGCTTTATTTCTTTTATGTACAACCTGAAAAAAATTTCTGAATTATTTGATTTACGGGCCGATTATGTGTACGGTGCCCCGTACGGGTCCGGTCACATTAACGATACGTATTGCATCGTGGTGGATCAGGCCGGGTTACGCGTTAGTTACATCCTTCAACGAGTAAATAACTCTGTGTTTAAGCAACCTATACCATTGATGCAAAATGTATTACGAGTAACACAGGAAGGGTTGCGTGTACTTCAGGAAGAGGGATGTAAAGATGCGTACCGACGGACGTTGACACTGATACCCGCCAAGGACGGCAAACCTTTTGCGCAGGATGTTGAGGGTAACGTGTGGCGCGTTTATACTTTTATTGATCGGGCACGTACGTACGATACGATAGAATCGCCAGCACAATGTGTGGAAGTAGCCCGTGCTTTCGGTAATTTTCAAAAATTGGGAGCTAATTTACCCGGGAAACCCCTCTTTGAAACAATACCGGATTTCCATAATACAACAAAACGTTTTGAGACATTTCAAGCGGCTGTAGCGGCGGACCCGCTCGGACGCGCAAAATCGGTACAAAAGGAGATAGATTGGTTTTTAACGCGCGAAGCGGATTGTCACAAAGTGGTCAATTATTTGGCGAGTGGTGAATTACCCATGCGGGTTACGCACAATGATACAAAATTGAACAACGTCATGTTGGATGATGTGACCGGCGAAGGAATTTGTGTGATCGACTTAGACACCACTATGCCCGGTAGTGCTTTGTATGACTTCGGAGATATGATCCGGACATCGACTTCTCCCGCCGCCGAAGATGAAAAAAATACGAGTTTAGTGACAATGAGGATGGAGTATTTCGAAGCTTTAGCCGTAGGTTATTGTGAGGCGGCTACTTTCCTTACTCCTCTTGAAAAAGAATTGCTCCCGTTTTCCGGAAAGCTCTTGACTTTAGAGTGCGGTATGCGTTTCCTTACCGATTACCTCGTGGGGGATACTTATTTCAAAATTCACCGTCCTGAACATAATTTAGACCGTACGCGTACACAGATAGCACTCGTGGAGTCTATCGAACATCAAATGGACGCCATGCAAAAAATTGTTCAGAGTCACTGAATCGGGTCGCCGTCCTGCCGCGTTTTTTTTTGATTGGAGATGCACGCGTGCTCCGTTGCGTGGGAATTTTCCCGCCGTAAACCCGGAACAAATCGCGTAAAACACCGCGAGACAACCCCATGCGGGGCACACACACCGCACCCCTCAGAGGGCATCCGCCCACCACTGAGCCTTTATTTATTCGGGACAGCGGGGGGGCTCCCCGCAGGTCAGATTTCCGCTGTTATCACGCAGGGCAGCGCGGCTGCATTACGATACCATTTTCCCGCCTCTGCCGCGTCCTTTTCTACTCCGCGACCATATTTATAGCAAGCACCGAGGAGAGACATCGCATCCGTATTCCCTTGCTCGGCAGCTTTACGAAACCACATCACAGCTTCCTTTTGGTCTTCACCCACACCCCTGCCCCCAAGGTAGCAACGACCAAGGGACGTTTGAGCACTCGCGTGCCCCTGTTCAGCCGCTTTGCGGTACCATTTCGCCGCATCCTCCATGTTTTCGCTCACTCCCCAACCATGCTCATACTGCATACCGAGGCTGAACTGTGCGTTTGCGTGTCCCTGTTGAGCGGCTTCGCGAAACCACTTCACAGCCTCCGTCATGTCTCTATCCACAACGGTACCGGCGAAGTACATCTCGCCGAGTCTGAACTGCGCATCTGCACTCCCCGACTCGGCAGCTTTACAATACCACCTTCGCGCTTCCGCTCGGTTCTCGACCACACCTCTGCCTTGGATGTAGCATCTGCCGATTCTGTATTGTGCGTCCGCGTCCCCCCGCTCAGCATCTTTACGCCACAAAGCTACGGCTTCTTGGTACCGCCTCTTCGCCTCTGCCTTGCTCATGCTCACGCCTCTGCCATACTCATAGCACAGACCGAGCGCGAACTGCGCTGCCGCATCCCCATTCTCTGCAGCCTTTTGCAAACTACCGTCTTCAATCGCTTTCCTTAAATTGGACTCAGCCGCATTCATTTTGCCCTTCTCTACGCAGCTCTTGTACGCTTCGTAGGCATTATCGTGCGACAAGTACAGGCAAACTACCCCGGCGACCGGTAGGAGGGCACCGAGAACTATCCATCCGCTATATTTCTTCAATATTGACATGTTCATATTCGTTGTAAGTTAATCTGTTTCCTACGAAGTCGCGAAGCCTTCCATCCGAACGATGACCGACCCCGTACCACTATGCACAGTATACAGCATCCGACCGCCGAGCGCAAGCACAAATTGAAAAAAAATTTTTACGGCGATCAACGTGTCCCGCCGCGCTGTCTGTTTCACATCGTGCCTCGTACTCGGTCATCCCGTGTCTTCCCGCATCAAAGTCATCGCCCACCACTAAATCTTTAATTTTATCGGGAACAGGGTCGGAAATAAAATTTCGGTAAAAAATTTAGTATTGACATACAGGAAAATGGGTGTACACT
>CAZJIH010000015.1:0-27750 GCA_964545935.1 uncultured Akkermansia sp.
GTATATCTTTGGATGGGATAGGTGCTGTACACGACCGCTTTCGCGGGGTACCCGGTGCATTTGACGCGGCTATTCACGGCTTCGAACTCTGCGAGGAAATCGGGCAGAAAACCGGGCTGCGGCTTACCCTTACACGCAATAATGTGCAAAATATGCCGCAAATCCTCGACTTTATCGAACAACACAACATCCAACGTGTCTGTTTTTACCATCTCGTCCCAACCGGACGCGGCGTAGATGTGGCAGCTCTGCGTCCCGAAGAAACGCGGGCAGCAATAGATATGCTCCTAGAACGTTCTGCCGCTTGGCATGCCGCCGGAAGCACACGTGAATTGCTGACGGTAACGCAACCTGCTGACGGTGTGTATATTTTGTTGCGACAACTGAGGGAAAACAATCCATTGGCAGAGCAGACACGGCGCTTCCTTACTTGGAACGGCGGCGGGGCTAATAGTTCCGGACGCGGCATAGCTAATATCGATACCCAAGGGAATATCCACCCCGACCAATTCTGGCAACAAATAAGCCTCGGAAACGTCAAATCGGAACCATTTTCGCGTGTGTGGGATGCTACTCTCTCCCCTTCCGCCCCGATGCTGCGTGAATTACGCGGGAGTGATGATCCCGCCGAACGTCAGAAAAAGCTTTCCGGACCGTGCGCGGTATGTAAGTATTTTGCGCTGTGCGGTGGGGGGTTTCGTACGCGTGCGGCTATAGCTAATGGTCACTGGTACGGCAGTGACCCGGCATGCTATACCGCAGTCCTGCCCCAATGCCTTCCCCCCCCGCCGCATTTTTGATTTTTGATTTTAGATTTTTGATTTGCTAATAATGCGCGCTCCGTTGCGCGTCCCGCCGCGGAGGAAGCCCACCGGGTATGCGGTACTCCCCGGTTCAGCGGCGGGTAGTGGAGGGAGTGGTGGGAAGGACTTTTGGAATTTTGATTTTAGATTTTTGATTGAAGAACAGCGTATGGACTCTGCCTGACGCAAGCGGTATTCCCCCACACCTGTCCCAATAAAATTTTCGAAAATTGCCGCGTTATTCATTTCCATGCGTGTTACAGACGCTCTGCGTACCAAGTGAGCATCAATCACACAGGTGGATGGATTTAGTTCCCACGCATCGTTCCTGCTTTGCGCAACTCCGAGGTATCTAACTCCTTCACTTCGTATTTTGTACCTCGTATTTGATCACCCACGCGTTTTTCCTGCATCGAAGTCATCGTCCACTGCAAGGCTCATATTTTTTTGGGGGGACAGATGTGGTATTCTTCGGCTTTCTGTACGTTTCGCCTCGATTTTCTGTGGAAATCAGTTATTTTTCTTGGAACGGGAATTATTTTTCCAAGCGTCAGTAAGGTATTTTGTTGAGCAGAGATCGCGGAGTTCTTGCTCGAAATCAGACCAAGGGGAAGCAGCGAGTAAGAGATTAACCCGTGGGCTGAGTAAGGAAGCAAGGTGCATTTCCCAGCCCGGGGTCGGTTTACATTGTTGGATGAGACCTTGGTGTAACACAGCTCTGCGGAAACGACGTTGACCGGCACCAGCTAATTTGTGTCCGGCAGTATCGACGATATCGCTTGTAACAGGACTGCTCCAGCAGGCGCGTCCCCCGGAGGGAGCGTCCTGAGTGAGTAAACTGCACTCCGTACCGCAGGAACGTAAAGCATCCGCTAGGGCGGAATGAATCCACCGGTAAAGCACAGCGGAGCTTGGGTAAGGCGGAGCATTGCGCGGAGGGGAAGGCAGGGTAAGCGTATAAGTAATACCATGACGATGGTCTACGATACCGCCGCCTGTCCAGCGTCGGATATAAAAATCGGCACCCGGGAAGATAGATCGAGCAGACTCCTCGGTATCAAAATAACCGAAACTTACGCAGGAATCTTTCCAACGGTAAAAACGAAGCCATGCGCTGGAGTGACGTAGCAACAATTCATCAACCGCCATATTCTCATAACCACCACGCGCTTTCGTGTCTATCCACAGGGTCAGCTCCGGTAAATCGACAGCTTTTGACGGAGGATTGTTATTATTTTTTGATTCATTCATAAAGAGTAAGGGAGATACCTTGAGGAATTCAGAGAGGTACAGGCAAGGAAACTGAACGCGAGAAAGAGCGCGTGTATTGAGAGAAGAAAGATTCAAGTTTTGGTGCACGGCGTTGACCGAGACGCACTTGCTCTGCTAAGGCAACGCCCTCTTCGGTAAGCACGGTAATGGAAACTTCCGCTGAAAGCACCCGTGCATTTTGTAAGCGTTCTCCACCCGTATCAGCATAGTCACTATACAGACGGAAGCTACGTCTGCCTGATCTAGCAGATGTAGAAAGTATGGGTATCGTAATTGTGGTGTAGTTGGACTCGTTATCATTCGAGGAACCACTGGAACGATCTACATACTCGATGTTAAAAACTAGGTTAAGCTCGACAATATTCTCACACAGGAAACTTTCATTTTCCTGCGCCTCAAATTGGGAGTATTTAGACTTTAAGTCATCGGTACCGAGCACATGTTCATAGGTATCGCGCGGGGAGACAACTCGTCGGTACAGAGAGAAAAGAGGAAAGGATTCGGTATCGCCCTTACGAGCCGGTAAATTAAGGATATGGTCACGAAACTTCAGACGATAAGAGAGAAGGCTAACGTCACCTTGTGTATCCGGTTCCGCAGCAAGCATAGAGCGATAACTACTACGTAAAGAAGGGGTAGAACTAACAGCCGGATTGCGGTCAGGGGGACAAGAATAGAAAATGCAGCGGGCAGATCTCGGGATGGGGATAGGCATTCCACGCATGGCACCATCTACCTCGGCATACATCCATTGATATCCCTTCGCTTGATTCCGTATCTGGATAGATTCTAAATCACGACAGATCGTTTGTAACGCCGTCCGCGCAGCAACAGATGTCCCAGTGTCTTGTCGTATTGATTTCCATAAGCCGATGCTCTGGTTAGTGAGCTGCATGATAATCACTACCAAAATAGCGGTAATAGCCATAGCAGTTATAAGTTCAACGAGCGTAAAAGCGCGTTGAAGGCGGCGTAATATAGAAGTATGAATTGTCATTTAAGCAAATGGTGAAAGGTTAGATGCTTCATTATCGACGGATAGAGATATTTGTTGAGAATACAGGGCGACCTATACGAGACCAAGGACGTTTTTCGTAACGAGCTGGATTGGGAGGTTGCATGAGATAAAAATCAGCTCTGCAGAAAATGGCACCGCCCCATAGTCTTGTATCTCCTTCTTTGGAATGGTATTCTTTTGGGGTACCGGCCCTAGCTATTCTTCCGGGGGAAGCAGCGAGCCGGAATTTACCTGTTCCTTCTTGTTCAATTTGTGTCAATTTGACAAGGAAAACATCCCCAACTGCCTGCATTATGTCTTTTTTATGGATGCGGTCATTCATCAAACATGCCATGGACGTTAGCTGAGTGTCACGTCCTGGTCGACTCTCTCTTGCCGGGATGGGGGGGTAGGTACCATCCGTACGGCGAGCCGCTTTTGTGTCGGCACGATATGAAAAAATGACGATGGACGTAGAAGGTTTAGCGGAAGCCAAGAGCCAGTAGAAGCCTTTATCAAAGGGGCACGAATACTTACCCGGACCCGTGTTTCCTCCACCTTTGACACGTTCATTTTCGCGGACGGTATTCATTTCGGAGCGTAAGATACTTACGATACGGTCGGATTCTTGCTTAGTAAGAGCTTTTTGAACCATACCGCGAGAAGGGACAAAAACGGTTAGGAAGATGGAAATCAGCATGCCGATCAAAGCGACGGCGAGCAAAGTTTCCATGAGGGTAAAGCCGACGATAGGACGTTGGTGTATATGTCTCATTGTTGTTTATTAATGCTTATTTTTCAAAAATTTGTGTACGGGTACGGAGAGGAGTGGTATAACCGTTTGGCCAGAGGACGAGACCTTTTACGCCGACCGGTCGATGCAATTTATCTTCCTGTAGAGGAACTAAGCCATCCTTTGCCGTTCGTCCGGTACCACGTCGTGCATTGATTAAAACGATTCTCTGAGGTTGTGCTGGGGAAGCCGGATTTGTTCCCGGTGGTACGAAATGTCCCTTTTCGTCAAATTCGAAGCAATAGGCACGTGTTTTTTTATTTTTACCGACATTAACGGAGCCGGAGCCTATACGATTGGTAGATCCTGTGGAACGAGAAAGAGATTTACTAAAAGTTGGGGAGAAGTAGACACCGGGAGGTAAGAGGGCCCCTGCAGATGTAGAGACCCATTTGCCGCGTATAGCCATATCCGTTGCATCATACATACCCCCTCTCTTTTGATCACTTTGCAGCATTTGGACTACAACGTACCGCAGGTGGCGTGAGTCTTTGCTGAGGTCTTTTGGGTCATCCACGATGACAACACGGGTATACGTATCATTTCCTTGGGCAGTAGCCCGTGCTTCTTCGATCATGCTGTTTAGCAAATCAACCCCTGAATCGAGGGTACGACCGGTTCCGGGGTCTCGCAACACGGTGGATGCCAAAGACATCATAATTCCGATGATGGTAATAACCACCAGCAGCTCTATCAAGGTAAATGCTGTAACTTTGCCGTATCTCTTGTTTTTCATGGTTGGCGGCTTGTTCGTAATTCTCTTATACCAAATTTTCCCCCATATTTCAATCTTTTTTTTCCCCAACTATCGAAAATCTGTATGATTTTCTGATTTTTCTTTACCAAAGTCGGGAAGTAGTGTATAAGAATGGTGTGCCGATATGTCCGAGTTGCTATGCGACCATTCACACGGGTGCTGAGAAGCAGTGCCCGGTGTGTGGGTACAGCCTCAAACGAGCGCAGGCGGTATTCGGTGCTCGTCCTCTGGAATTTACTCGTGTGGTAGATGAAGCTGGTGTGCTTTCACATTCCGAGCGCAGAGAGATTATGCAGGTTCTGCAGGATTGGGAACGTCGTATTCCACCCGTGGCTCTGGGTATCTTTATCACGTCCCACGGACAGCTGAAGGATTTTCGTGCACACGCACATTGGGTTCTTAATCAAGCAATTATCCATCATCCATCTTTTGGAAAGCGGGAGCTTTCGCGAGCTATAGAGGATGCTGAATTATCGATGGATAGACCGCATCCTTTACATCGTGAAGAACCTACTCGGTTTGAAAATTTTGTTCATTGGTGGGAGAAGACGGGTCGCATGGTACTCGATGCTGTGCATCCGTATCCTCCGCCGGTTCGACAGGAGTGGATGCTTGTTTTGGTGTTAGATGTGCAGCTTGAAGTCGCATGTTTTTCATGGGGGTACATGCTCGATCCGTATGTCAACCCGGATAGCATCAATAGTGCTATAGTCGGAGCGCGGCTTTACTTCCGTGAGCGGGCTATGACTGTCGGTTTGCGTAAGGTTATGAAAGCAGCCATGCTACAGCTTGCTGCTCGTTCATACAGTGTCAATAAGCGTATGAAAAAGGCGGGCAGGCAAGTAAATTCTATGCTTCTATCGGCGGGGCTCTGTGGCTTTATGTTGACATCTGAACCGGTGGTGGCACAGGGATTGACTAATTTGCCGGATGATGAAACCGCTGAGGAGGTTGAGGAGGATGTAGCGGAGGAAGTGGAAGAGGAACCGTCTGAGACCACGGCACAGACATCGCGGGATCAGTCGTCTCCTCCATCGAAACCTGCTTCTACTTCGAGTCCTGTTCCACTAGGTACATCCGGTAATGCTGCGTCTCTATCCGATGAACCTGCTTGGTCGGTGGAGGATCGGCGTCGTATCCTTGCCGGGGAAATTCCCCATGTATACCAGATGTTAGGTATTGGGTCTGCTCCTGTGGCGAAATCTTCCACCCGGAAGAAACGTACGGAGACCCAGATTCCCAAGATTTTCTTCCCCAAATACAAACAGGCAGACAAAGACGGTCTTATCGATCCTCAGGTTCTGTTGTCCGATACCGAGCGAGCGGATATTGAGTGTACTTTACGTTTGATTAACGGACGGTCTCGTTATCATACCTTTATTGCCATCCTAGCGGAAGGGCAGAGAGTCCCCATCGAACTGGCTCCGTCCACCTTGGCTCGTCTCGTTGCCCCTCCGGGTGAGTATGCTGTCGTGTTGATGTACAGTATGGGTGATGCTCCGATCATAGATGTCGGCTACCATGAAATAGAGGCAAGCGATGCGAATCGGCATGCGTGGCTAAAAAAGGCACAGGATGCGGCTACGCTGCACGGCGGCGGTGTAGATGGACTGCTCGCAGCCGTCCGTGTTTTGCATACTTGTCTGTCGCCGGTTACCGCAAATTTACCTCCGCTCGAGCAGCGTTCGGAGGTACGAGTCCCTCTCGTTCCCATCGAAATGCGGGAGGAGGATGTCGCCGAAGAAGTAACCTATGCGGATGAATTGAGGTCGGCTTGGGAATCTCCTCAAATTCGTCGAATTGTTGCCTTTGTAGGTGGGTTCCTCGGTTTCTTTTTGCTTATTCTTACCTTCGGTTGGTTTCGTCGCCGCTCCGGTCGTCTCTTTCCTTCTTCTCCGGATGTCCGTCTTTCTTCCCCTTACGGTGCCGGAGTAAGTCGAAATGTTAAATACCTCGAAGGACGCGAAGAAAAGAAAAAAAATGATTATCTCTGATACTTTATTTTACGTTCCACGGCTCGTGCGATTACAAAAAATAAGTCTTGCCATATTCGGGGCAGGGGGGTATAATTTATCGCATGAAAGCTCTTGTGAAAACACACGCGGGTCCGGGCTTAGAATTACAGGATGTCCCTATGCCGGAGGTAGGAGCGAATGACGTCCTCATTAAGATTTACAAGACAGCTATCTGCGGTACGGATCTCCATATTTGGAATTGGGACCCATGGGCGCAGCAGACTATACCGATCGGCATGCATGTCGGTCATGAATTTTGCGGTATCATTGAGCAAGTCGGCTCGGCGGTAACGGAGTTTCATCCGGGAGAAGTTGTTTCGGGGGAGGGGCATATCGTATGCGGTCACTGCCGTAATTGCCGTAAAGGTAACTTTCATTTATGCCCGAATACGCGCGGTGTCGGCGTTAATCGTCCCGGATGTTTTGCGGAGTATCTGTCCATTCCGCAGAGCAATGTTATACGTATTCACAAGGACATGCCCATGGAGATAGCCTCTATACTTGATCCTCTGGGGAACGCGACCCATACGGCGCTTTCGTGGGACCTCGTCGGTGAGGATGTCCTCATTACGGGTGCCGGGCTCATAGGTTCCATGGCAGCGGCGGTTTGTAAAAAAGCCGGAGCTAAGAGCGTAACAATTACGGATTTAAGTGATTATCGACTGAATCTTGCCCGTACACTCGGAGCCGACCGTACCGTGAATGTCGCTCAGGGGGATACAATTGACCGTGCGAAGGATGACCTCGGTATCGAGGAAGGGTACGGGGTGTGTCTCGAAATGAGCGGTGCCCCGGCTTGTCTGAAAGATATCATCAAACATTCCTCCTACGGAGCTAATATTTCCTTGCTCGGGATACAACCGGGCGGCTCCGGTATCGATTGGAATACTTTTGTATGGAAGGGGCTTAAAATGAAAGGTATCTACGGACGTGAGATGTTCGGCACATGGCAGAAAATGAGCGCGATGCTACGTTCCGGTCTGAATATTTCCCCGATTATCACACACCGACTCCCTTACACGGATTTTCGTACCGGTTTCGAAGCTATGAAGTCCGGTAACTCCGGTAAAGTCGTACTGACTTGGGTCGAGTAAAACTTTTTTTCACACTAAACATACTAAAAAAACATGAAAAAGACATGCATACTATCGCTGATAGGTCTCTCGCTTTGCGCGGCTTCTTTCGCGCAGACTGCCGAACAGAAACCGACCGTTGTTCCGCCGGCGGAGCAGGGAACACCGCCCGCCGAAGTTCAGGCGCCGGACGCTCCCGGTCAACAGGCAACCGATGTCGCTCCGCAGACTCCACCGCCGAGCACCGAAGAAGTGCGTAAGGTGCTTTCTTATTTCTTGGGCTATAGATCCGGACAGCAAATTACGCAGCTCGGTCCTGTTAAGGAGGAAGATATCGACGTGAGTGTCTTCGTGAAAGCATTCGTTGACGGTTTCAAGGGCAATGACCCCGACAAAGAAGTAAGTCAGGTTGACCTCAGAGCTGTGCTTTCGGAATACGAAAAGGTGTTAACCGCGCGCATTAAGGAAGCTGTAGCGGAAAATGCGAAACTTTCCGATAAAAAAGCGGAGGAGTTTGCCAAAGAAGCAGGAGTCAAAAAATTACCTTCCGGCATTTTGGCGAAGGAGCTCACGGCGGGCAGCGGAGCCAAATACGATGAAAAGAAAGACGGAGCGGATGCCGTTATGAGTATCACTTACCGACTGCAACTCTTGGACGGAACTGTGGTGGATGAAAGTGAAGAACCGATCAAGATGCCGATAGATGGTATGCTGCCGAGCATAGCTGACAGTGTAAAGCAGATGCCTGTCGGTGCCGAATGGGAGCTCTTTATTTCGTCCGACAAAGGTTACGGAGAGCAAGGTCCGGGACCTTTGAAGTGCAGTGCGCCGTTTATGTTTAAGGTTAAACTTCACGGTATCGAGAAGGCTCCCGCACCTGACGCCGGCGGACAGCAACAACTTCCCCCTGAAGTGATCAAACAACTGCGGGAACAGGGACTGCAAGTAAACTGAACCGCAGTCCCTCCGCGATGCCCGCCCCCCCCTCCGCATTTTTGATTTTTGATTTTTGATTTTTGATTTATGATTTGCAAATAATGCGCGCTCCGTTGCGCGTCCCTCCGCGGAAACGAGCCCACCGGGTAAGTGGTAAGCAGCGGTTCAGCGGCGGGGAGTGGGGGGTGTGGTGGGGGGAACTTTTGCTTTTTTGATTGGGGGATAAAGTACGTCCCTTTGCGGGAGGTGCCGGTCTTCTGCAATCGTCAATTAAGACATTCGTAATACTATGAAAAAACAATCAAAGGATGGGCTTTTCGAAGAGCTCGATACGTGTTCAACTCTCGTTGTGGGAGTTGACTTGGGAAGGAATGATTTCACTGCTTCTATCGGAGGGAATGTGAGGGTCTATACCCGCGACGAAAGGGGCATTGACAAGCTGTTTAGGAGAGTGCGCAGCGCAGCAAAACGAGCAGCGGAGCGCGATGCTCAGGAGGGGAGAAAAAGGGTAGTGGTAGTGTATGAATCAGCCGCGTACGGGAGTCATCTATTTACGGCGGAATTAATAAAAAAGAAGTTAGATTGGGTGTGCTTGGATACACAGGAAGTGAAGAGATATGCGAAGCATGCGGAGGGGAGCGGACAACAGATTAAACCGGAGGAGGTTGATGCGCGGGTGATAGAAGCGTATGCGAGGAGTCTGCTTGCGGATGGTAAATTGCGAGTCGATATGTGTATCACGGAAAACATCCGGAAACTGCAGAGCATTAAGAGTGTGCTTGATACTCTCAGGAGAAACAGACAAGACACAGAGGAAAAGTTGCAGGTGACATTCACAAACGAAACATGCAGGCATGTGCATCAGAGGATGTTGAGTGTGTACGATAAAGCAATAAAAGAATTTGAAGCGCACGCAATGGAAATCTTAAACACAGATGAAAATCTCCGCACATACGGCAATTTCCTTTGATTGAGAATAGTAGCGCCGTCGTGGCGGATATTTCATCGATTTGTTTGCTTGCGCAGGCAGTTGATCGGATGTGTCAATGATACGTATTTTGATACGGGTACTATGTCGTTTTTGCCTGTTTTGAATTTTGCGGGGGATATTACCCGATCCGACCGAATGAACTTGCTCTCGAACGTATTATTTTCCCCTTCGGGCAGGGTGAAAAGGCTACCTTCGTGCGGGAGGAAATTACTCTTTCCCGAGACGGTTGCACTCTCACGATCGTGCGCCACAGTACCGATGCGCCTAACCCCGGTGACAAGGTACACAGCCAACGACTAGTTTACACGTCATCCCAACCGTTTATCTTCCGATACGGGAACCGTGTGCTTGCCTTCCGCCGTAACGCGCGGGGTTATATCACTGTCTGTAAATTCTATACACGTACAGATGATGACGGTCCCTTCTTCTTGGATCGCGTCATTGCTCCTTCCGCTCAATCCTACGGTGGGGAGTTACTCTGATTTGTGCTCCTGCGATGGCACAGCTGTTACGTATTGACAAATGCGTAGAATTGGTGTAAAAGAGGGGGACGAACGTTGTTTGACCATGAATAAGTACATAAAATTATTTATACCGGTGCTTTTCGGGATGGTAGGAATACTGCCGGCGATGGGGCAGGAGACTGCTACGGGAAATAACGAGAAAGAAACGCAAACGATAAAAGCACCGATGGTGCGCTTACTTGTCATAGAGGTAGATCGCGACAATGAGGTGACTGTGGCAGCATCCACTATCACTTCTATCAGTAAACATAATTTTATGCTGGATGGAACCATGTTGGTCTCCGAAGTAACAATTGATACGACGGGTAACAATTCCATCCGTTTTTACTGTGTGCAGGAGGATGATGCTCAAAAGATTCTTACGGCCAAGACGCCGCAGGACGCGGCACGACAGGTGACGGGGCGAGCTACTAAGGAAATAAGGAACGGTGGGAGAAGGAATTCGGACGAGCCATCGGTACCGTCGATAAAGTTTCCTGAGGGTGTATATGCACACACGATAGAATTTCAAGTAGATAGCCCGATGATTTTGCAAAAAATTTATAATGGAGCGAGGACTGTGTGGGAAGCCGGTGCTGCTAAAATGGTACGGGTTAAGCTTACGTCAAAGTAAGGAAGTGAAACGCCGTATCCTCTCTCCCCACCGCATAGTCTGCGTTCGCTGTTGTGTCTTTAATTTTATCGGGGCAGCAGAGATGCAGACGAGCTGTGCTTGACAAGATGTCGATTTCGTGATACCATAGCGTGCAGCTGGTGCGTTAAACTATATTTATCCCATGAAAAAAATACTATATACACTCGTATCTCTTTTTTTATTAACAATTTTGAGATCGGAGTCGGTGTACGCTGACACGGATGCGATGCAGGGTGCGATGTGTGCACGTGCGATTCCTGCGGCTGTTCCCATGTATGCGGACGTGAATGTAGGTTTGGGGATTATAGGGAGTCGCGTTAAATCGGGGAGTGAGGGTGCTGTACATTATACCTTGTCCCATGGCGGCATGTACATGGCAGACCTAACTGATAAGATCTTGACTGAACTCGTAGATATCATCAAGGGAGAACTTCTTAAGTATACTCGTGCGTTCGGTGATACTATTGCTGAACGTGTTATGGAGAATGAGCGTGTAAAAGCGGTCGTTCGAATTGTTGAGTTTGCTTGTTACGCAATTATTTGCTATTTTCTTCTTGTTACAGGTCTCCTCATTTTCATCTTATACAGACTTTACAACAAGAACCTCCTCGTTCTTAAACTTCTCGAAGAACGGAAGCAGTGAGTCACTGCCCGCATTCTATTGCAATAGAAATTGCTCGGTGCAGGGCTGCCTTTTTTATCGGTTCAGTGGTTCGGTATGTGTTATTTTGCCGGTTCTAGGGTACCGTCGAGTATTCTCAAACGCGAACGATGTCTGATTTTACGTAAAGCTTTGGCTTCGATTTGTCGTATACGTTCACGTGTCACATTAAACAGACGCCCCACTTCTTCGAGAGTATGCGGATTATTATCGCGCATACCGTAACGTAACTCTAGGACAGCACGTTCTCTTTCCGAAAGAGTTTTAAGAACAAGTGCTAATTTTTCACGCAAAGTATTAAAATCAGCACCGCTCATAGGACTCGATATACTATGGTCTTCCAAGAAATCACCGAATGATGCATCTTTTGAATCACCGACAGGTTGCTGCATAGAAATAGGTTGTTGCGACATTTTGAGGAGCCCCCGAACGCGTTCGGCACTCATACTACATTTTACGGCTATTTCTTCCGACGTAGGTTCACGTCCGAGTTCCTGCGCAAGTTTCTTTTGAATTCGTATAACTTTATTGATGGTTTCTATCATGTGCACCGGTATACGTATCGTGCGTGCTTGATCGGCTATAGAACGTGTAATAGCCTGCCGTATCCACCATGTCGCATAAGTTGAAAATTTATACCCACGTTTATATTCAAACTTTTCCACAGCTCGCATTAGACCCATATTTCCCTCCTGAATGAGGTCTAAAAAGGGAAGACCACGATTAGTGTACTTTTTAGCTATCGAAACAACAAGACGTAAATTGGCTTCTATCATCTTATTCCTAGCATCCTTTGCATCCTTCATGTAGGATTTCATTTTTTGGTAATATGCCAAAAATTCATCTATAGGCATCCATAGTCGCAGCTCTAATTCCTTTAACTCGTCCATGCTTGCTTGATCACTTGAATCTGCTTGGAGGTGACGTTGGATTTTAAGGATACGCTGTCGAAGTTCCTTAAGACGCTCCATGAAGTCATCATATATTTTAGGTTTAAACGAAAGTTTTTTGTATAAATTATTAAGTTTATTGATATGAGAATGGAATTCAAGATTAATCATATTGCCACTTTTATTTCTACGGCGCGTTTTACACAACTTTCTGTACGTGTTATTAGCAGCTTCGTAACACTCTTGCATTTTAGGAAGTATATCCTGCAATGTTTGAAAGTAAGGTTCACGCTGATCACCATTTTTTTCTGCCACTACCCGATCATATCTCTCCTTACTTTGGGAAAGTTTTTCGGCAATTTCTATGTAGTATGTGGCTACAATTCCTAGGGCATTCATTTCTTTTACTAGGGATCCCTCAGCCTGTTCAATTTTCAATGCATAAGTTACTTCCTCTTCCCGTTTCAGTAAGTCTTTATTTCCCATCTGCTTAAAGTACATATACACCGAATCGTCCAAATTTGACATTTGTTCACTCTCATCCTGCTCCATCTCACTACCGAGCCGGTTGTCCTGCTCGAGCAATTCGACATCCATCGCATCGATGATCGCTATGTTCATGCCATGCAAAA
Source organism: uncultured Akkermansia sp. (assembly GCA_964545935.1). Taxonomy (GTDB): domain Bacteria; phylum Verrucomicrobiota; class Verrucomicrobiia; order Verrucomicrobiales; family Akkermansiaceae; genus Akkermansia. The sequence continues at coordinate 12,979 of CAZJIH010000015.1, forward strand.
TGTCCATGATTTGTTCATAAACTGACGAATCAACAATTGTTGCGGGGAGTAAATCATTAACATCATCGTAAGTTAAGTATCCCCGTTCGCTTCCTTGCACCACCAGTTGTTCCATTATTTCACGTGCAACAGGATTTTCAAAGGGGCTTTCACTTCCCCTATCTGCTGCACCTGTGTCGGCACTCCTCGGAATAGAATTTTCGCCTATGGGTACATCATCTGTGACATCTATACCGAAGACATGCAGACATTCGAAGAGGCGATCTATATCCTTATCTTCATAACCATCTACCGGTAAAGCAGATAAAATATCTTCATACGTAACACATCCTCGTTTTTTCTTGGCCAGAGATACTAAGTTCCTAAACGCATTTTTGAGTGTTAGGTCATCCGGGAAATACTCCTGCAAAAGTGACGCGGTAATTTTCATATTGATAGCATGTCCCCCTTTCTCGCTCTTTTTTCGCGAACTTATCTTGTTCACATCCTTGGAGTTATCCTTTTCTTCGTTGCCGATGACCGCTTTGCATTCTTCGGAAGTACAACCATCCGGTACCGTCATGGATTTTCCCGATATCAACTGCGTACCGTTCCCATTCACGGCAGCAGACCCCTCCGATTTCGTCGCGTTCCCCTCGCAAGGGCTATCGTTCCTCCCATTTATTTGCACATGCCCATTCTCTGCACTTAGGTGTTCCCTTTTCTCCATTCCCGCTTCTCTTCTACCGTCTTCATCCTTATTATTTGATACATTTACATTTATGTCCTTTTGCATATCCAATTATTTTTGTGTATAGTTCACCTTCTAACACTTTGTCAAGAGCCTTCTCACGACCGTGCATAGGTGAGTACGTACGAAACAAAGCAATTTCAACAAATTTTTTGAAAATTTTGGAAAAAACATTTATCCACCACATCGGAGTAGACAGATGTGCGGAAGCACTTGGCTTCTCAATTGAAAATTAAGAATTCGATGGAGAGGATGAACGGCGGGTGCCGGGGTGGGGCACGGAGGACTGCGGTACAGTGGTTAGTAAGAGCATGAAAACTAAGGCTGCGACAGCTGAGACGGCTACCCACGGGGAGTGGATGTGGGCAAGACCGTCGTCGAGGAGTCGTCCCCAGCTCGCGCAGGAATCCGGCAGACCGAAACCCAAGTAATCTAAGGAAGTGAGAGAGAGAACCATGAAAGCGAAACTGAAGGGAAGCAGAGTTAGGAGGAGGGGAACGAGATTAGGAAGGATATGACGCAGGAGGATACGCGGTGAACTTCTTCCCAAAGCACGGGCCGCAAGTACGTAATCGCGTGCTTTTTCGCGCATTACAGCGGCTCGCACGAGGTACGTGATGGGCATCCACCCGAGCAATGCCATGAGCAGCAGAGTTACCGGTCCCCCACGCAGGTCCGGCGGCATCATGTCCGCAACAGCCATCACCACAAACAGGAAGGGCAATTGGGAGAGGAGCTCGATGATACGCTGTGTCACTAAATCGAACCACCCGCCCCAATAACCCATTAACATACCGATAGTTATACCGAGTCCCAATACGATGGGCAGGTAAAAGACCGCTGCTTTGATATTGACCTGAAAGCCACCGAAAAGCGCAGCCGCAATGTCCTGTCCTCGGCTGTCCGTGCCGAGGAGATGACCGCCGACAAGAGGCGGCGCGGGGTGGTAGTAGATAGCGTAGAGGTCTGTGCGGTTTGCCGACAGGGTGTACGCAGTACTCGGTGACGCACCGTCGTTCACCGGGTGACCGTCTCGGTAGCGTAGGTGTACCTGCACGTTACCGTCCGACGCGAGGTAACCCGCCGTGCCGGTGAAGGGCGTAACACCGTCCGGTGCGTAAACTGTATCCCCGACGCGGGAAAGTTTTTGTACGGGAAAGAGCGAAGTATCCCCCGCCGGATCATAGGGAATGGGCGGCATGAGTACAAATTGAGGTCCACCGACTTTCCCTAAATTTGCGTGAAGTTTACGGTAATCCGCTTCTGCCTGTGCGTCATTTCCGGTTAAACCGAACACGCTGCCTGTCAGGATATGGCGACGGAATGCCGGGAAATACCAAGAACCATCCGGGGCCTGCACAACGAGAGCCCGCTTACCGACGAGTAGCTGATCCATCCCGGCTAAGACGAGCATCCCACCGAGAATCGCTAGGGATATGAACCCGAGTTTGCTGTGATAAAGGCGCACCTTCGGACGACGATACTGTCGGGAGAAGGGAAATTGCCGGTTATTCAGCATCAACGTGATACCCACGGAAAACAGAAGAAGCAACACTACCCATCCGAACCACTGTACACGCCCGTCTGCCGCTAACACCGGACACATCTCCGCCGGACAACTCAGGAAACCGAACTCGCGGGATACCGTGAACGGCCAAGAAAGGGTGGGCAAAAGCCACCCGCAGAGCTCCCCCAACGCGCTCAACAATACGCATACAATCAAAATCCAAGCTATAACATTCGTTTTCATGGAATTTCAGTGAAATTCGATACGAGGGTCGAGACGAGCCACGAGTATATCCGACGCTAAATTCCCCAGCACGATAGCCACCGCGCTGAGCAGCAAAGTCCCCATAACCAGCGTATAATCCCTATCGACGAGTGCTTGGTAGCTCAACATACCGAAGCCGTGGATACCGAAGACGCGTTCGATGAGGATGGAGCCCCCTACGACGGAGCAGATAACACTGCCGAGTCCGGATGCCATGGGGATCAACGCATTGCGCAGGGCATGCCGCCATACTGCCCGCCGGTAGCTCATGCCCTTCGCCGCAGCCGTGCGCATGTAATCCGCTCCCAAGTTTTCGAGCATGCAGTTCTTCATCAGCATAGTTGTCAACGCAAGTGCTCCCACCGTATAGCAGGTGAGCGGTAACACCGTGTGCCGCGCTATGTCCGCGAGTTTTTCCGTGAATGTCAAAGTCGCAAAATTCGCGTCGGTCAGTCCGTATAGCGGAAGATAATTCAGATGGACCCCGAGGTAGAGTAACAGGATGGTACCCAGCGCGAAACCCGGAACGGCGTATGCTACATAGAGGAGCAATGTGCTTACCTTATCACCTATACCATTGTGGTGCACGGCTTTCCATACACCGAGAGGAATACTCACTACGTACATCACAAGTACGCTCAATATGCCGAAATAAAGGGTGACGGGAATCCGCTCCGACATCATGCCCAACACTGTCGCGTCATATTTGTACGACCTGCCGAGGTCTCCCTCCGCAACTCCCGACCATACCATGCGATACATGACGGCACGCGCTCGCGGGGGTGACTCCGAGCCGGTGACTCCGCTCGACCGCGAATCAAGTTTACCTAGTTGCTTTGCCCGCTGCTCCGGACTTTCTATGCTTAATTTCCACCCCTCATCCCTGAACCACTGCGGCTTCTCGTAGAGCGGCTCATTCCCTTCGAGCCTTACCCGCAACACTCGCGGTCTACCGTCCGCGGCTGAAGTCGTTAGGCTCGCGTTCCCGGCGTCGTCAAATTCCGCCTTCACTATACCCTCTCGTCTGCGTAGCACCCCGAGCCACTGCAAATAGGCTTTCCATATCGGTTCATCTAGGTTGAATTGTTCTATGAGACGCTCCCGCTCTTCCGTCGTGACGTGACCGACCGTCCCTTCGTCCGCCGTACTTATCATGCCGTGTTCTTGCATGAGCCGCTCCACGGGACCTCCGGGTACCAAACGAGTCAGACAAAACACAAGCGCAGTCACCCCCAACAGGGTAAACGGCATCAGCAGCAGTCTCTTAATAATGTACCTCCGCACTTCCCCAAGTGTACCAAGTTCTGCCCCACTCCGCAAGCAAAAAAGAGTAATACGTGCGGTGAGTACTTCATCGCGAGCATTAGTTTCAACCGAAAAAGCATAATGAAGAGGAAATGCAGCGTGAGCCGCGATTCAGGTAGTACGTATTTCGAATACGTGCGTCAAGGCTTTTTTGAAACTTTTTCCCCTCTTTTTTACAATGGTGTAGGTGACGGATAGGTTTTTCGACCGGACAAAATTTAAGCACATTGCCGATTAGTTAACCATTTCATATAAGCAGGTTACCCCGCAGGTGGTACGTATTCGAAATACGTATAATACACTCTGCGCACGCCCGATGGCACGGCGTGCAGCAAGGTTGAATCATAACTATCACAATACCATGAAAATACGACTTCCACTCCCGCTCCGCTCGGCTTTATTAGCAGCTTGCGCGGCAGCTTCGCTGTCAACCCTCTCCGGAGCGGTTGTCTTTGAAAATTATGAACATGGGGCGACCGGGGCTTTCAGGGAAAAGTACGGTGAGGGTCCGTCCTACACGATCGAGGATGAATTACACTTCCGCAATAACCATGGTTCGGAAGAACCGGATTGGTATGGCAGTGGTGCTCTTTATGTAGCGGGAGACATTACCTTCCGGAATTGCGGGAAACTGGAAATGTCGGGAAATTATGCGGCGAGGTACAATGCTGAAGGAGTAAGTGAAGAAGGAAGGGGCGGTTTCCTTTTTGCCGTCGGACAGGTTATCTTCGAGGAAATCGATAGGATAAACATGAACGGTAATTATTGCGAAGGCGAAGGTGGTGTGAGCGGCGGTGCTATTTGTACTTGGCCAGAAATGAATTACGATGAGTATGCCATTGTTAACAGAGGAGACATCATTTTTCGGAATTGCGGGGATGTGGAAATAACGGGAAACTATGTCCGGAGTACCTACGAAGATACCGAATTGATTGATTCGGAAGACCCGCATGATTCGTATTACTCATATTTTCCGTATTGGGCAAGCGGCGGTGCCATGGATTTGTATGGTGATCTGATATTTGAAGCAAATGATAGGGTAGTCATACGCGGCAATTACGCCACAGAAAAAAAAGGAGACGGTGAATGGCATTACCTGCTCGATGCTTTCTTTTCGTACCGTTCGGGGGGCGGATCCGCCAACCTGAAAATTAAGGTTAGGGAAGGACAATCTTTCGAATGCTACGACAGTGGGTGGATTAACGGTGTTCTCTACATCAACGGCGATAAGGAGCACCTGACGCCCGGAGAAGATGATGCAAATCGCTATTGTGGTACGGTTACTTTTTCCGGGAAATACACGAAAGAAGACCTCGAAAAAATCATGGGTAGGGAGCTGACGGCGCGTGAAATAGAGTACGGGATACTGGAAGCGTCCCGTTGCATGCACGTGTGGAGTGTTCAGGTATGTGACGGAACGCTGGTGCTGGAGGATGGTGCTATCATGTACACAGATGTCTGGTCTTATATGCAATCGGAGGGTTCGGCAGAAGAATATGAACAGAGCAGCGGCGGTTTCTACGTCGGAGATGCCGCGCGACTTGTGATGAAGGATGCCGTCATTTACACGGAAGAAACTCTCGAGTACCGTGCCGGAAATTTTATACCGGGCGAGGAAGTTAATGAAGCGAGATCAGCCGGCGAAGCTCTCATTTCCACGGCAAGTTTCAGCGGCGCGAACACGATCTACGCACACACCTTGGAATCCACGGGTGGCACATGGACCTTTAATGTGAGCGAGAGGAATCTCACGGAACCGCTCATCACGCTGAAGTTCCATGTACCCCACGAAGACATGAAGAACGGCGAGTGGATCAACTCTACCGGTCTCGGTACCTTTATGAGTCGGGAGGGGACGGTATTTGACATCGAATTTGAGGGTACGCTCGCTGCGGGGAAGTACAAGTTGCTGGAATTTGATAGAACGGACGGAACGTGGGAACGCGAAGCAGGTATGCCGAAAATTACGGGGAAGGCAAGTTCCGAGACTGTCGGTGATACGGCAGGGAGTGGCGATGTGTATTTATCGGCGGATGGAGATACAGTCACCCTTATCTATGATGTTGCCGGTGCAGTGTTCCCGGAACCGACGCCGGAACCATCACCGGAGGATAGACAGCCGACGACACTCACTTGGGGCAACGGTAACGGAACATGGGCGGACAGCGCCGGAAACGGGGAGGGTCATTGGTCCGGTTCGGTGGAAGACAAAAATTTCTACACGGGCGACAGCGTAGTCTTCAGCAGCGCAGCGGAGGTGAACATTTCGGGAACGGTGCGCCCCAAGGATATCTTGGTGAATAATGCCTCGGGTACGGTACGGTTCATGGGAAGCGGGCAGATCACGGATGTGGACATCCCGAGCTCGCAGGTAAAACTCACCAAAGAAGGTGCCGGTACGCTCGAGATCAACACGGACAACGCCTATACCGGGGGCACGGAACTGAAGGCGGGTAAGCTGGTTGTCGGCAACACCGGAGCTCTGGGACTCGGAGCAGTGACCGTGAGCGGTGGCACCCTCGACATGGGGAGTAAGGCATTGACAAATGAGCTGCACATAGCCGGGACAGCTACAGTAGAAAACGGCGGGAGTTACGCCGGCAAGTTGGTGCTGGACAGCGGGACGCTGAACGGAGCACTGAACTTGGCGCAGGATGCCGAGTTGAAGGGCGGCACGGTAGCAGGTGTGCTGAGCGGCAATGGCGGTGTGGCGGTAAACGGCGACGTAACTCTTTCCGGTACAAATACCTACACCGGAGGCACTGCGGTGCGGAGCGGGAAACTCACGTTGGGAGAGACCGGCGGCATCACCGGGGAAATCGGCGTGGAGAAAGGTGCGACGCTTGAGATGAAGCAGGGTTCTACGTACACCGGCAACATCACCCTGAATGAGGGTTCCGCGCTGCTCACTCCGAGCGGGATCGAATTGGGTGCTCAGCAGGGCTTAACCCTGAAAAACGGCGACCTGAAGAACGATGTTACTCTGAAAGGAGGTAGGTTGACGGTCGGTGTGGCGGGGCAAAAGATTACGGGGAATCTCACCCTCAACGGCGGAGTGCTCGATCTCGTACAGAATAACACGCTGCGTGTGACCGGGGACGTAAGCACCGGGGAAGAAACGACGTACTTCGGGATCGACCTGTCAGCCCTCAACACACAGACACGCACGGATGATGTCACGCTGGAACTCATTCACTATGATGGTGATGGGAGCGGAATTGATGTCAATAAGTTAGAAGCGGCGGGTTTGCAGAATGCACGCAAGGAATTTACGAATGAGGATAACTCCTTGAGTCTTATACTCCACAGTGCTAAACTTACGTGGGATAAAGGAAAGACGGGAGTTTGGAAGAATGGTAGCGAAAGCGCATGGCAGAGCGCGGATTCAGAGTGGGAAGATAAAACCTTCCACGACTTTGATTCGGTGACATTCAACGACGCAGGAGATGTGCCGATCGAAGGAGATGTGATGCCGCGCGACATCACAGTTACCGGCGACGGTGACACCACCTTCAAGGATGCCGCCGGTACCACCGGTTCAATCACCGGTTCCGCTCCACTTACCAAGACGGACAAGGGGACGCTGACCATTGAAACCGACAACTCCGGGTACACCGGTGACATCACTGTGAACGAAGGAACGCTGAAAGCCGGGCATGAGAACGCATTCGGCAGCGGCAATGTGGTTGTGAACGGCGCTACCTTTGATGCAAACCACAACAACATCGCCGCGCCGGTAACACTGAGCGGCACGTCCGTGCTTAGGAATGCGGGAAGTATACGAACTGTCACCTTTGCGTCCGGGTCAAAAATTACCGGGGAAGGTGGATTCACACTCGCGAGCGGGAATACCCTCACCATCGGCTCCGGTGGCAGTGCTTACACCGGTGATTTCACCTTCGGTGGCGGTACACTCGCTCTCACCGGCGGCGTGTTCGACTTGACCGGAGCTACAAGTATTTCCGCAAGCGGTGACCCATCTCGACTTGATCTGCGCGCTTGGGAGGGTCTGGTATACGGTAAAACCTATACTCTGGTCTCGGGAAACTTTGACGCGGATTTAGCGTCTGCACTGAAACTTTCGGCTCTGAGTGACCCCGACATGCTCGGAAAAGCACACATCGAAGTGCGCGATGGCGAAATTGTTCTCGTGATAGATCGACTGGACGGCACCTCTCACATCGGCGCTGAACTTGCCACGGCTATTTCGAGTCAGACGGAAGGTAACATGGCGCACCTGCGGCGTCTGCGAGGTGCCATCGGCAGTGGGCAAACTATCTCGACGAAAAATCGTGTGGGTGCCTATATCACCGGATACGCGGAAAATAATCGACTGGATCAAGACGCTCAAGGACGCGGCTACCACCGCACGGAAATCGGCGGTACACTGGGGCTGGAAACGGCTTTCAAAGACGACCAAGTCGTACTCGGTGTAGCCTTGAGTGCCGGGCGTGCCAACATTTCACCGTCCGGTTCAGCTCCTCGGTACCACGAAGATATCACCCGGGAGGACTTGTACCTCGTGACTAAGTACAAGAGGCTGCGCAGCACGACCTCGGTGGGTATCGGACAGCACGATTTCAATCTGCGGCGTGCTTTGGGGAATGGAACGATTGCCAGTGCGAAAGATGTTTCGGGTAATTCGGTGAACCTCGGGGAAGAAATTGCGGTCATTCTAAGTGCCACGGAGAAACAGAGTTACGAAACTTTCTTCGCGGTAGAAAGTAGCTACAACCACATCGACAGTTTCCGGGAAGGCGGCAACCAATCACTCAGTGTCGATTCCCACGATGCATGGGCGACCGATCTTTCGCTCGGTATGCGGGCGAACTTCCTCTTCCCGGTCGTAAGTTCCGCGCCCTCCGCCGTGTTCAGCGTGCAGGGTGCGGTCATCACCTCCGTGGGAGACACGGTAACGGATGTGACCATGCGCTATGCCGGTGCGCCGGATCAACCCTACAGTCTCCGCAGTGCGAAACGTAATCGCTGGGGTTACAGCGTGGGAGCATCGCTCTCCGTGCCGGTCACACCGAATGCAGCCATCATCAGCAGCAGTGAATGCATCCTGCGCGGCGATTCCCACGAAGTTACCGCCACGCTCGGCGCGAAACTCGCTTTCTGATCGCCACTCGGGGAGAACCGAAACACGAAATAACCAAGCTGTGGAGTAACGTTGTGGTTGCTCCGCAGCTTTGCGTTGTAAAAACGTGCAACGGGAGCTCCCAGAATTTCAATCATAAATGTGATGTTGAGGAAAAGGCATTGGAAGGGACTGCTATTCATCGTCGACGTAGGTGCCATTGTCCATCGAACGAACATTTCGACCAAATAAAAATTCTTCAAAATCGCAAGTAAAAGTTCTTCAAAATGCCAAATGAAAATGCTTTATAACAACAAATGATATATTGTAAAGTGTTTATAATAAACTGATAAGAAAATTTAAGATTAAGCTTGTCAAAGTAGGGAAATGCGGGTAAAATGAAGGGAGAGGAGAGAGATGAAACGAGAAGAATACAGGTCGAGGGTAACGGACCGAATACTACGAGATATGCTCGAAAGCGTGGGGGCTGTATTGATTGAGGGGTCTAAATGGTGCGGCAAAACGACGTCTGCGGAACATATAGCACGTACCGTAGTGCGCATGGATGCACCGGAGGATCGTGAGCGTGTATTGCAGATAGCACGCATAGAACCACAGAGATTGCTGCGTGGGGAGACGCCTGTGCTGTTGGATGAATGGCAACTTGCGCCGATGTTGTGGGATGCGGTTAGGTTGAGGAGGCGGAGAATTGGTCTCCGAGTTTACGAACTCGTGCGACTTTAAGAACCGGAAAAACTCATTATTTTACCGATCCGTCATTGGCTGTAGCCGCTTTCGGTGTCGGTCCCGCAGAATTGATCCGTGACCTGCCGACTATGGGGTTCCTCTTTGAAAATTTGGTTGTGCGAGATCTTCGGATTTATGCGGATGCTTTAGACGGAAAAGTTTACCATTATTTGAACAACAACGGATTAGAAATAGATGCAATTCTGCGTTTGCGCAATGGACGCTACGCTTTGATCGAAATTAAATTGGGAGGAGATTCGCAGAGCATAGATGAAGCAGCTGCGCTCCTTACAAAATTTGCGTCTATGGTTAATACGAAACGTTCCTCCGAACCGGCTTTCCTTATGGTACTCACCGGCTTAGGGCGCGTCGCCTACCGACGTCCGGACGGGATTTATGTCGTCCCGATAGCCACATTGAAAAACTGAACATTTGCTCATCCGTACTTGCCGGTGGTTCCCCTACGCGATGAATCGTTTCAATCGTAAAATTTTTTTCTTGCGTTACCGGATGGCTGTGCTAGAATGAGTGGCGTTATGAGTACGAGTTCTACAGAAACCGGTGAACCTAAAGTACCGCAGGCAGATAAAGCGGATTCCGTGAAGAGGTATGCGCGCTATCTTATGTTGATGGCAGGCTTAGGCGGGTTATTGTACGGCATTGATGTAGGGGTCATAGCGGCGGCTGTTCCTTACATCGAACAAACATCGACCTACACACCGCAGCAAATATCTGTTGTGGTAGCGGCTGTTTTACTCGGGTCGGTTATATCGTCTTTATTCGCAGGGGTTTTAGCGGAGTGGTTAGGTCGTAAGAAGGTAATCATATTTTCCGCTTTCCTCTTTACCTTGAGCATCCCCATCATCTGTTTCTCGAACGGTGAGTTTGATGTACTTATGGGCGGACGTATCCTGCAGGGTGCGTCGGCCGGGCTTATCGGTGTTGTTGTACCCATGTACCTAGCTGAATGTTTGGATGCGGGTACGCGAGGAAAGGGTACAGGTATGTTTCAATTCCTTTTGACTGTGGGTTTGGTGTTCGCCGCTGTAATCGGATATATTACGACGGATTTAGTCGGAGCCGCCGATGATGTTACGGTAGATGATGCCGATAAAGTACGTGCTTGGCAAACGATATTTTGGTGCTCGGCTGTACCCGGTCTCATTCTTTTCTTCGGGGCTTTCCGATTGAAAGAATCGCCCCGTTGGCTTTACCGTCGGGGACGCGAAAATGAGGCACTCATAGCGCTGGCTGCTAACAACGGTGAAAGTGCGGCAAAGGAAATTCTTGCGGAGATGAAGGCGGCTGACGCGGCAGAGGAGAAGGAAAAAGCCGCCATCGCCGAAGCCGCGAAAGGTGATAGCCTCCTACAACGCAAATATGTCATCCCATTTGTTTTAGCGGTTATTGTGCTCGCTTGTACTCAGGCAACAGGCATAAACTCCGTACTTAACTACTCCGTAAAAATCTTTCAACAAGCCGGGTTACAGGGTGATCACGCTAACATCGCTGATATGGCAATTAAGGTAGTTAATATGCTCATGACGATTGTGGCAGTTTCTCTCGTTGATAAAAAAGGACGTACTTTCTTGCTGAAGATGGGTACTTTGGGTATTATTGTCGGTTTAGCCGGTGTGGGTGCTATGTTTTTCTCCGTGGAAAATCAACGAGTTGATGTAACCGAATATGTCCGTGCGCAGGTTAAAAATTATGAAGGGATGGGTGCTTATGCTAAAGTTTCCGTGGATGACGCGGTAAAATCCGCGATCGCGCAGCACCCGGAACTCATGCAGGACGGTACCGTCGCCCCGGGTATGCAACTCATCGTTACGTATAACCAAGGTTCTTCTTCTAACCAAGTCGTCGCGGAAAAATTTGATCGCGAGAAGGGTGTAGCTGCGATTCAGACTGCCGGTTTAGGCGGACAGTACGTAGACGATGCCATGAACCCCGAAGATGTAGCCGCTCAGCAAAGAGAATTCAAAGAAAATCTGAACAAGGAGTCTATCGAAAAGAAAAAGGAACTTAAACTATCCGATAAATTACGTAAAAATCAAGTCAAACTCGCGGCAGGTACAGATACCAAAGAATTAGAAAAGACCTTGCGCGAATTGGAAAGTAACGGCGATCGTGTTATTATTAAACCTGACTTCGCTCAAAAACCTACACCTACGGACTACCTCCTCTTCTGGCAGGATAAACCTATACCGGGTTCTTTGCAACCTCTGCAAATCACACGTGCCGAAGTAGGTATGAAACCTGCCCCCCTCACCGGTTGGCTCGTAACCGCTTTCTTCGTCGTCTTTATCTCTTTTTATGCCGCCGGTCCGGGAGTCTGTGTGTGGCTCGCTCTTTCCGAACTTATGCCTACACGTATCCGTGCCAACGGCATGGCTATCGCTCTGCTTATTAACCAAGGAGTTTCTACGACTATTGCCGGGGTCTTCCTCCCTTGGGTCGGCGCACATGGTTATTCCAGCGTCTTCTTTACCTTAGCCGGATTCACCGTCATTTACTTCATTACGGCAGCCTTCTTCTTACCGGAGACAAAGGGGCGTACCCTCGAAGAAATCGAAGAGTATTTCTCTACAGGTAAAATGCCGGACGCTGAATCTCGCGCTTCTTAACGTATCCTATCTCCTCCTTTCTCTCCGACTTACTACACACCGACTCGACTTTGCATCCATGCAAGGTCGAGTCGAAGGTTGTTGCCCTCCTACGGTACACCCGATGGGTCACATATGTCCCGAAAAGACCTAGGGTCTGGTAGTGTGCGAGGGCGCTGAAGTACGGAGTAAAACAATTAGGTACAACGGGGTTGCACGAGGAAGGTTGCGAGGAGTGCGAATCAGTGCTTTCATGAGAGATTGATGCACCCTGTGGCGCACAAAATGCGTGGACACCGCATCGGAAGCAGTATGGCAGTGTTCACCCAAAATTTTATTGGGACGGATGTCAAATTCCCAAGGCTGACATGATACGTTTTACGGATGCACGCAGCTCCGGCTGTTCAGCCATACGTTGTTCGATGGTACGCGTGGCATGGATAACCGTTCCATGGTCTCGTCCACCGAAAGCTGCTCCGATATCTTTTAGGGAACATGCCGTGTGGTGACGAGCAAGGAACATGGCAATTTGGCGAGGCTGGGCGACATTTGCCGTACGGCGAGGACCGCTGAGGTCCGCGACACGGATGTGAAATTCATCCGCAACACTCTGCTGAATATCCTTGATAATGAGGCGCGTACTCGGTACTTCCCGCACGATTTCACGCAATTGGAGACGCGCTTCCTGCACGGTCGGTTTGTGGTGAGATAAAGCCGCGCACGCGGAAAGACTGGTCAGAGCGCCCTCTAACCGGCGAACTGAGCGTGTAATAGTTTTTGCTAGGTATTCGAGTACGTCATCATCAATGAGTTCACTGCACATTCTCTCCCTCTTTTTTCGCAGGATATTCATCCTTGTTTCGTACGAAGGCGCATGCAAGTGTACGGAAAGACCCTGTTCAAAGCGAGAGCGCAAGCGTTCATCCAGATCAATTACTTCTGATGCCGGACATGGAGAGGTTAGCACAATTTGTTTCCCGCTTTCAAAGAGTGTATTGAAGGTGTGAAAAAATTCTTCCTGCGTTTTCCCTTTATGAGCAAGAAATTGCACATCATCGATAAGGAGTACGTCTACCGCGCGATATTTGCGACGGAAACTTTGCAGAGCTTCAGACTTAAGGACTAGGGCATCGATGTAGCCGTTCGTAAAAGCCTCACCGGTCACGTAGAGTACACGCGCATCCTCACATCTCCGGCGGATAGCATTGCCTATGGCTTGCAAAAGGTGAGTTTTCCCCAACCCGGAATCACCATGAATAAAGAGCGGATTAAATTGACCCGGTTGCTGCGCGGTTGCAAAAGCCGCATCGTAGGCAAAGCGCGATTCCTCTCCTACCACGAAACTCTCAAAGTCGTACGTTTCGTTCAATCCGCTGTTAAAAGAGTCGACCCTGTGCAAATTTTTGCGCTTGCGTGTCGGCGTGCTAGGAGGACGCGGCGTCTGTTCTGCGGTGCTGTCAACTTGTTGCCCTTCACTCGGAGTCGGAGGGAGTGTCGGCGCAGCAACTGGTGTCTCCTTTTCAACCTCTTCCTCTGCCTGTACAAATTCTATATCACGTTCCGCATGAATGACACTCGCTATCGAGCCGACAATACACTCTTTGTAATTAAGTTCTACCCACACTATAGGCAAGTCCGCCGGGTATTCTAAGATGAATCTTTCCCCAGTATCCTCCCTAAATCTCAACTTGCCGATGTAGTTCTCCAATCCGTACACACCGGCATCCCCCCGCCGACGAATATCGTCTACGACGTTCTCCCATACGCTGCTCTCTCTGTCCTTTTCTTTCATCCCTTTTTCCGTTTCTTTCCTTGCGTCGCTCCCCTCTTGTAGGTCACCATCGCTTCGGGGTGTCGCGAACTCAAGTATGCCACGTTTCTCCCCTTTTGAAAAGTATTTTTATTCCCCCTTACGCCTCCCTTTTACTGCCATTTTTTATTCCATGCGAGTTCCACGCAAAACAAAAAAATATCCAAATTTTTCTCCATTTATTAAGATATATTGACTTTCTGTTTCTTCGTAATTTTTTAAGTTTCTTTCTATTGTAATATATTTATAAACAATGTAGAACGAATAAGGCTTTTAATGTCAATAATTCATTGAATCGGAGTTCTTCGTGCCCAACCGCAATGCACGTTTCCCTCACAACGAAACTGATCGGAGCAGGCATGCGACCCACACCTGTCCCAATAAAATTTTCGAAAATAGCCGCGTTGTTCATGCGAGTTACAGACGCTCTGCGTACGAAGTGTGCTTCAACCTCACGGGTGTATGGATTTAGTTCCCACGCATCGTTCCTGCTTTACGTTCATCGTTTCCACCTACGCAACTCCGTTGCGCCTAACTCCTTCACTTCGTACTTCGTACCTCGTACATGATCACCCCCGCGTTTTCCTGCATCAAAGTCATCGCATACTGCAAAGCACATATTTTTCTCGGGACAGATGTGCATGCGACTGGACAGTGTTTTGATTCAGACTTGACAAGGTGGAAGGTATGGTGTACGATACGAGCTGAACCATGAAAGATCGA
>CAZJIH010000016.1:0-27283 GCA_964545935.1 uncultured Akkermansia sp.
GGGAGTCAGTTATCGGGTAAAATCGCCGGATGGGTCTACTTACCCCGTAGATGACAATAACATTCACATCAAAGAGGGAGGTGAACTTGCCATGTTTAAGGCAAGTGTTGACAAGGGAATCCCCTGTCTCAACCTACGTGACAATCGGAAACCCGGACTCGATGAAAAGGTTTACAGTTGTGACATGCAAGGGAAAGAAGCTGACATCAAGTCCGTTGTGATTAGTTCGGTAGATGCCGACCAACAACCCGACAATTTCACTCATTTCTCCTTGGGCGCGGATTTGCCCGCCGCTTGCCCGGTTCTGGATGGTGCTACTCAGGTCGTCGGCGTAGTTGTCCCTGACGCAGGGATGGAAATACCTAAACATAGCACGGCAGTATGGATTGATGACTTAGGCAAGTTGACGGTGCCGGAGTCACCGGATTCACCGGATACAAGCATACCTCCACGGGAATATGTGAGATCCTGTGTAAGTAACGCTAGGTTGGCCGCAAACGATGCAGAAGATGGTGCTGCGGCAGCAGATCCGGAAAAAGCAAAAAGTGGAGCATACCGGAGTCAAGTTGCAGCGGATAAGGTAGAGGAAATATCTCGTAATTTTCCGAATTCTGCAGACATCCAAAATGCAGCAATCGAATCGCAAGGACATGCGGATAGAGCCTGTCGTGCTGCTGCATACGCTGCCCCCCTTGCTGCAATGGGAAATGTCTACATAGCACGCGATAGGGTGCCGGGGTTACTACGATGCGGGAAGTTAGACGAAGCCAGGCGAGTGGCGCGTAATGCGGACAATATTGCCAGAGGACTTGAACAAAGAGCCCGCGATACTCATGTATCGGAAGATTGGCAGAAAGCGGAGGAAGCGCGACGAATTGTTAATAAGATGAGTAGTGCTATCGTAGATATCGGAGGACGATCAACGATCACATTGGAGGACAACGGTATCCGTTTTCGTATTGAGTCAATACCCGGACAGCCAAATTTGGTGTCTATACAGGTGGAAGCCGATGATGTTATCCGAGAGGATTCCACCATAGACGGCGTGCATCTGGATGCCGGAAATCGAGTAAAAATACGAAATGAGTGGGATGGCAAGGAGATTCCTTATTGCATCAGCCGTAAAGGTTGGTCTCACAAACGTACCGGCAGCTTTAAATTACACGAATGAATCGCAGCTAATTCCTTCAGCACACCATTCCACGCGTAAAACTATTTGACTTCGTACTTAACCGCCCATGCATTTCCCTCGGACTGGGTCATCGCTCATCGTTATACATCCATTTTCCTTGGGGAAGGTGTGGTGACAGCGTGTGAAACTTTCAATTTTGTCGGTCGTCGTTCGGGTGGGTGCTGTCGTTTGCTGTATGTTCGTCGTGCTGTGATGTTTTTTGAGCTTCAGCTTCTGGGGATTTATCTTTTTCCGGGGAGGGTTCCGGTTTTTGAGCATTCAATAATTCTTCCTCAAACTCACGTTTTGCTTTTCTCAGTATACCTAAGCTTTTACCTAAATTACGGGCAATTTCCGGTAAACGCGAAGCACCGAATACCACTAGGCATATTACTGCCAAGATAAACCATTGAGTGGGCGACCCTAAATACGCGAGCATCTGCATGACTCCATTTTATCCTAACTCCGGATTATGTCAAGCTCGCAGCGATATGAACACCGCACATACCCCAAGGAAAGACTTCCGGGTCCCGGGACTTTTGCCCGAAGGTAGGCGCGTGCGGTGGGGGCAGCGAGAGGGTGGTTATGTATTTTCGAGGAGGAATTTTTTTAGTTGTAGCAAAGCTTTAGCGCGGTGGGAGATGGAATTTTTTTGTTGAGGAGAGAGTTGAGCGAGAGATGCGGAGAACCCCTGCGGGATAAAGACGGGGTCGTAACCGAAGCCCGCAGAACCGCGTGGGGAGAGGGAGATAGCTCCCGGGAGGGTACCGATGAAGTCGGCCAGCACATAACCGGATTGAGCTAGGCACATAGCGCAGGTGAAATGAGCATGAAAGGGAGCTCGGGATGGGAGAGAGGAGAGTTCACGGAGTAATTTTCGGATGTTAGCGGCATCGTCGCCGTGTACCCCGGCATATCGCGCGGAAAAGATACCCGGCATACCGGAGAGAGCGTCCACGCACAACCCGGAGTCATCAGCCAGCACCATACCTGCTACTTCTTTTGATATAGCGAGAGCCTTTAATGCCGCATTTTCGGCGAAGGTATGACCGGTTTCCGGGACATCCGGTAGATTCGGGAATTCCGCGAGCGTACGTATGTGTAGATTCGGGAGAATAGCTGCGATTTCTTCAGCTTTGTGAAGGTTGCGGGTCGCGACGATGAGTTCGTGGGGATTCATGGCGAGAGGGGAGCGTTTGTATCGGCGGAATCAAGAGAAGTGTTACGGTTCGGGAAAACCCGACGGAGGAAGACGAAAAGCACGGAGAAACCGAGGAGAGCGGCGAGGAAGTCCGCTGCTGTTTGAGAGAGCCAAATACCCGGCTCACCTATCCACTGAGGCAATAGCCACAGTGCCGGAATAAGAAAAAACAGCTGGCGGGTAAGATTCAGGAAAATACTCATAATCGGACGACCGATAGCTTGGAAAAAGTTACCGATAACAACCTGAGCGCCGACGAAGGCGAAACAAATACCCATGAGACGGGTGCCCATGGTGGCGAGCTCGATGAGACGGGAAGACTCTGTGTCCTTAGCGCTTACAAAGAGCAAAACTACTTGTTCCGCAAAGATTTCCATGGTTGCAGCACCTACCAGAGTGATGACGGAAGCCCAGCAGATAGCCAAGAAAAGCACGCGGCGGACACGACGGTAGTTACCGATACCCAAATTATAACCCGCAATCGGTTGCAACCCCTGTGTAATACCCAGCGCAACCATCACAAAGAGGAAGAGAGCACGATTTACCACGCCGTATGCCCCGACTCCCATCTCGCCGTCGAATTCCAAAAAACGGCGATTAAAAAACATGACCACCACACATCCCACAATGTTGAGTAAACACGGAGGTAAACCAACCGTACAAATACGATGGATCAGGTGTGCCTGCAAAGCGTAAATACCGCGTTTGAAGTGGAGGACATGACATGCCCCCGCGAAATGCCCTACAACCCAAACCATACCGACCAGTTGTGCGACCACAGTAGCCAAGGCTGCCCCGATCATTCCCCAATGCCACCAACAGATGAAAACGGGGGCAGTTGCCACATTAACCACCATAGAAATGATGAGACTGACCATCGCTTTGCGCGGGTAACCACTTGCGCGCATGAGATGGTTCAGGTTCATGAACGTGCTACTCACCGGGAAACCCCACATGAGCACCAACATAAAGTCATACGCCGCGTCCAGTGCTCTGCCTTCCGCTCCGAATAATACCAAAATCTCTCGCAACCATGGTATCGGTAACCAACCTACAGTTACACCCAGCAAGAGACTGAGAACCACACAATGACCTAGGACACGGTGAGCTCTCTCAAACTTACCCTGACCCAGCGTGATACTGGCCGTAGCCGCGCTGCCTAATCCGACCAATGTGCCTACCGCCACTGTCAGATTCATCACCGGGAACACCAAAGCCATACCGGCTATAGAATAGGCACCGCACCACTGCCCCACGAAAATTGCGTCTACAATGTTGTACACCGACATTGCTGCCATGCCGACTATTGCCGGCATCGAATAACTCAGCAACAAGCCCCCCATGCTGCGCGTCTCTAATTCTACCAGCTTTGCATCCTTCGTCATCCGCCCTGCACAATACGCCCATTACCCGTTTTTGTCAAGCTTCTGTCCGATACGAATCCTATTCGCCTCCGATAAATTTAACCACTCTGAGGGGAGGGATAACACCGCCGCGTGGCGACACGGAGGAGAGCAAGTACGAAGGACGAAGTACCTCGCGCGGAGCACCTCCGTACACATCCCCCAAAACAACAATTGCGAAAAAAATTCGGAAAAAGCAAAAAAAAGTCTTGTCAAATGGGAAAAAGGTGCTAAACTTTTGTTCCCCTCAGGGCGCACGGGAGAGAAGTGCGGCGAAGGAGGGAATTATCGGGCAGCCGCCGGAGAAACGGCAAGTGTCTCTCGGAGAGAGGGATGAGTGGCGTGTTGATGGTGCGGTCCGACAAACAAACAACAAGCAGAAACATGCCGACCATCAATCAGCTCGTCCGAAAAGGACGTACCGTACCGGAAGAGAAGTCAAAGTCACGTGCTCTTCACAGCTGTCCGCAGCGTCGTGGGGTCTGTCTACAAGTAATGACCCGTACACCTAAGAAACCGAACTCAGCTTTACGTAAAGTTGCGAAGGTCAGATTAACGAATGGGGAAGAAGTCATTGCCTACATAGGAGGCGAGGGACATAATCTCCAAGAACACTCTATCGTGTTAGTACGCGGTGGACGTGTCAAGGATTTACCCGGTGTACGATACCACATCGTGCGCGGGGCACTGGATTGCCTAGGTGTAGATAAACGGCGTCGCGGACGTTCCAAGTACGGCGCGAAACGTCCGAAAGCAGGAGCTGCACCGGCAAAGAAAAAATAACCCCCTTATTAAAAATTAACCTAATAGATATTGAGCTATGGCACGTCGTAAACGCGTCTATAAAAAGATGGAGCGCCGGGATTCACGGTATGACTCTGCGTTAGTGGGACGATTTATAGGGAAAGTAATGCGTTCCGGGAAGCGTTCATTGGCAGAGCGTATTGTATATAAGGCGATCGACTTGGCGAACGAAGGAACCGAAATGGTAAGTCCCTTAGAGATATTAACGCGGGCGATTGAAAATGCTAAACCGCGTGTGGAAGTAAAGAGTCGTCGTGTAGGTGGGGCAACTTACCAAGTACCTTTGGAAGTAGCGCCGGAACGTTCCGAAGCTTTGGCTATGCGCTGGATCATCGGTTATGCCCGTAATCGGAAAGGGGTACCGATGGCAAAAGCACTTGCCAATGAAATTAAGGAAGCGGCGGCTAATCAAGGAGCTGCTGTACGTAAACGTGATGACGTGCATAAGATGGCGCAGGCGAATCGTGCCTTTGCACACTTCCGTTGGTAATGCCGGCGGAAGTTTTTTTACAAACATATCTCAGAGAAAAGAAAGATTATGGCAAGTGTAAGTAGTCCTGACCGCAAAGAACCCTTGGAACGGTATCGTAACTTCGGTATAGCGGCGCATATTGACGGTGGAAAAACCACCCTCTCGGAGCGTATCCTTTTTTATACCGGTATGATTCACAAGATCGGTGAGGTACATGACGGAGCGGCGACAACCGACTGGATGGAACAAGAGCAGGAGCGTGGTATTACCATTACTTCAGCGGCGGTAACCACAAATTGGAAACAGCTTCCGGCGGATGGTTGCTATAAATTATTTGAAGGACAGAATTTTCAGCTAAACGTGATAGACACACCCGGGCACGTAGATTTTACGGCTGAAGTGGAACGTAGTTTACGCGTGTTGGACGGTGCTATCGTGGTATTTTGCGGGGTAGCCGGTGTGCAACCTCAGACACAGACGGTATGGCGCCAGGCTAGTAAGTACAATGTGCCGCGTATCTGCTTCGTCAATAAAATGGACCGTACCGGTGCTAATTTTGCTAATGTGCTCAATGACATACGCACGAAGTTAGGAGCTAATGCCGCTACCATCCTCATGCCTATCGGTGCGGAAGACAGTTTGCGCGGGCAGATTGATATAGTAAACCAAAAGGCTATCATATATTCCGATTCCGACCGATTAGGTTCAACCTATACGGTGGAAGAAATTCCCGATGAACTGAAGGAAACAGCGGCAGCTGCTCTCGAAGAACTCAAGGAAAAAGTAGCTGATGTCGATGATGAGCTCGGTGAGCTTTATCTGATGGAAGAACCTATTGATGCGCCTACACTGAAGGCAGCTATACGCCGGGCAACTATAGCCAATAAATTTGTACCGGTAGCCGGTGGGTCCGCTTTCAAAAATAAGGGAGTACAAGCTTTATTGGACGCGGTGGTAGATTATCTGCCCTCCCCTCTAGAGGCGAAAGCTGCTATAGTGACTTCCACTATTCCTTCCGGAACGGATGAAAATGGGTACGAGATATTTGAGAAGAAGGTTATTGTGCCGTCCGATGAGGATAAACCGGTAGCACTGGCTTTCAAACTGTGGGCAGATAAATTTGTGGGTTCCTTGGTGTTTATACGTGTGTATACCGGTGTCATTCGTAAAGGAGATACAGTCTACAATCCGCGTACACGTAAACGGGAACGCGTAGGACGCTTACTCCAAATCCAAGCTAATGTGCATACGGATGTGGATGAAGTATTCTCCGGAGACATAGCGGCTATTGTAGGCTTAAAGAACGCGACCACAGGTGATACACTGGCAAGTGATGATTATGATTACACCTTGGAACCGCCGACCTTCCCAGATACGGTGATTTCTATGGCTGTGGAACCGCTTACCAAGGCAGACCAAGAAAAGATGAGTAACGCGCTTCAGAGACTTTCCGCTGAAGACCCCACTTTCCGTGTTAAAACTGATGAAGAAACCGGTCAAACTATTATCGCCGGTATGGGTGAACTTCACCTCGATATCATCGTAGACCGCTTGAGACGTGAATTTAAGGTAGAAGCTAATACCGGTAAACCTCAAATTGCTTACCGCGAAACTATTACCAAGTCAGCTGATCATATACAGGGCAAGTTGGTGAAGCAGAGCGGCGGTCGCGGCCAGTACGGTGATGTGATCATCGATATGCGACCGGGCGAACGCGGATCGGGTCTGAAGATAGCCAACAAGATAGTAGGCGGAGCAATACCGAAGGAATACATGAATGCTGTATACTCCGGTTTGAATGAAGCCATGAACTCCGGTATTGTAGCGGGCTACCCGGTAGAGGATGTTGAGGTAGACGTAGTTGATGGGTCTTACCACGAAGTTGACTCCAATGAAAACGCCTTCAAGATGGCCGCTATCTTTGCCATGAAGAATGCCTTCGCGAAGTGTTCGCCTGTTCTGCTGGAACCTATCATGAGTGTAGAAGTTGTTACGCCGACAGAAAATCAAGGCGATATCATGGGTGATCTTAATCGTCGACGCGCTCAGGTCAGCAGTATGGAACATAAAGGTAGTGAGTGTGTGCTCACTGCTGCCGTACCTTTGGCTGAGATGTTCGGTTACTCTACCGATATACGTACACTTTCCAAGGGGTTAGCTTCCTATTCTATGGAACCTTCCCACTTCGAGCAGGTGCCCCCCAACCTTGTCGCTCAGATTGTCAAGGCACGCGGTGGCAGTAAATAATACAATAATAAGATAAACCATAAACATAACCGCACGTTCATGCAAAGTCCTAAAATCCGCATACGACTTCGTGCTTTCGATAGCCGAGCTATTGATCGATCTGCTACAGAGATCGTCGAAACAGCTAAACGCACGGGAGCAAAAGTTGCAGGGCCGATTCCTTTGCCGACTCGCATCGAGAAGTTCTCTGTGAACCGCTCGGTTCATGTCAATAAGAAATCAGCTGATCAGTTCGAGATACGTACCCATAAACGTTTGCTCGATATCATTGAACCTACCTCGCGTACCGTTGAAGAATTAAAGAAACTTAATTTACCGGCCGGGGTGGATATAGCTATTAAGATTTAACCTGATGTATTGACATGTCACTAGGTCTTATCGGAAAAAAAGTGGGCATGACCCGCATCTTTAATCAGGAAACGGGGGCTATGGTTCCTGTAACCGTGATAGATGTAACCGGAAATACTTTTGCCCAAGTTAAAACTACAGAAAAGGATGGCTACAATGCTGTCCAAGTAGCCTACGGTGCCACGAAAGAGAAACGTCTGAATCGTTCGGTAGCCGGGCATCTTAAAAAGCTCGGCGTAGAACCAGCGTCTGTGTTACGTGAATTCCGCGTAGAAGCGGGTGAACTCCCGCAGGCGGGTGCCTCGCACCCGGGGTGCGAACTCTTTACTGAGGGCGCTTGGGTCGATGTTATCGGCACGAGTAAGGGTAAAGGTTTCCAAGGCGTTGTACGGCGTCACAATTTCCATGGTTCACCCATGACACACGGTAGCATGATGCACCGCCGTACCGGTGGTGTAGGTGCTTGTGCTACACCTTCCCGTGTATGGAAAGGTCAGAAGATGCCGGGTCGCATGGGAAATGAACGTAAAACTGTCCAAAATCTAAGGGTAGTGCAGGTGCGTAAAGAAGACCAAGCTATCCTTGTATCGGGTCCGATTCCGGGCGCTAAGGGTAGCATCGTTATCATTCGCCCGGCAAAAAAGAAATCGGTTAAATAATATGACTGGAGGGTTCTGATTATGTCTGCAAAAGAATTAACCATTGAAGCTGCCGGTGAGTCTCAAATTGTTACGGTAGGTCCCGAAAAAGGGTCACAGGCTGTGCATGATCTCATTGTAGCTTACCAAGCAAATCGTCGCCAAGGTAGCGCTTGTACAAAAACACGTGCCGAGGTTTCCGGTAATAATCGTAAAATTTACCGTCAAAAGGGTACGGGTAACGCACGTCACGGTGATAAACGTAGTCCGATTTTTGTAGGCGGAGGTGTCGTTTTCGGACCTAAACCGCGTGATTATTCTAAAAAAGTCAACAAACGTGTTCGTAAACTTGCGCTGCGTCGTGTACTCGGTGATGTAGTAAGTGGAGGTAAGGTATTTACGGTACCGGATTTCCGCATAGAGGACGGTAAGACGAAGTCGTTTGTGGCAGCCGTGAAGGAGCTTGTAGGTGATGAACGGAAGGTGCTCATTGTAGCAAACGAGTTCGATGAGCTTACAAAGCGTGCCGCTCGTAATGTTCGTAATGTTCTTTTAATGAGTGCTTTAGAGTTGAATATCGAACACTTACTCAATGCGACTAAGGTGCTTGTTGTCGAATCCGCTTTAGAAACCATTGCCAACCGCACAAAATAATATGAAAGATATTCACGATGTTATAAAAAAGCCGCGTATTTCGGAAAAGGCAACTTTGGTGTACGATGCGCGGGGAGAAATTGTGCTCGAGGTAGCTGTAAAAGCGACCAAGATTGAGATACGCCAGGCAATTGAAAAGTTGCTCGGTAAAAAGGTAGTGAGTGTGCGTACAGCTATTTACGATGGCAAATTGCGTCGCAAACGTACCAAGAACCAGGGGGTAAGTCCCGCTTGGAAAAAGGCGTATGTTACGCTGGCTCCGGGTGAATCCCTCGAATTGGTCTGATTGAATTCCTGCAATATAATTTAATACTATGTCTCTTAAATCTTTCAAACCTACGACTCCTTCTAATCGCTACAAAGTACTCCCGTCCTTTGATGAGATTACAAAGAGTACTCCGGAAAAAAGTCTTCTGGAACCATTGCGCAAAAGTGGTGGTCGTAATAATAACGGGCGTATCACAACTCGTCATATCGGTGGCGGGCATAAGCGGCATTACCGTTTGGTGGACTTCCGGCGAAATCGTCATGAATCCGCTACGGTTCTCGCTATCGAATACGATCCGAATCGGACGTGTCGTATAGCGCTTGTTCAATACGATGACGGCGCGAAGAGTTATATATTGGCACCGGTCGGACTGAAACCCGGTATGATTGTACAAAGTGGTGAAAAGGTAGCCCCCAAGGTAGGTAATGCTTTGCCTCTTAAGAGTGTACCCTTGGGTACCGCTATTCACAACATCGAAATACGTCCGGGTTCCGGCGGTAAGGTCGCGCGTTCTGCCGGTCAACAGGCTGTACTTTCTAACCGCGACGGAGAATATGCTCTCGTTAAAATGCCTTCCGGTGAAATTCGCCGTTTCCGTGTAGAATGTTACTGTACCATCGGTCAGGTAGGTAATACTCAACACATGAATGAATCTTCCGGTAAGGCGGGTCGTACCAGATGGAGAGGTATACGCCCGACTGTGCGCGGTATGTGTATGAATCCGGTCGATCACCCCAACGGCGGTGGTGAGGGTAAATCTAAGTCCGGCGGCGGTCGCCAACACCTTAAATCTCCGTGGGGACATGTTAAGGGGCAAAAGACACGGCGCCTCCGTAAACCCAGCGATGTCTTTATCGTTCAACGTCGTAAGTCTAAATAATTTATTAACATTTAACTAATTTAAAAATTATGGGACGTTCCCTCAAGAAAGGACCTTTCGTAAGTCAATCCTTGCTGGATAAAGTAGACCGTCAGTTGCAAAGCGGAGACCGTAAACCGATAAAGACATGGAGTCGGGCATCCATGGTGATACCTGATTTCGTCGGGCTAACCTTTTTGGTACATGCGGGTAAGAACTTTGCTACTGTATATGTGACTGAAAATATGGTAGGACACAAGCTCGGGGAGTTTGCGCCGACTCGTATATTCAAGGCACACGGTGGTATCGGTAAGAAATAATTTGTAAGGAAGTATAACAACATTTTGCCATGGTCATTTTCCCCCAAAGTGCGTTCTGTACGATACTACTTCTTCTGGGAGTCGGTAGTACGGTATGTGCAGCGGAGGCCGATCATGGTATGCAACACAGGATCTCGCAGCTGGAAAAACAGGTAGCTACCTTACGCGAGAGTTATGCGCTTGCGCGAGCGGACGCTGATAAAGCGCGGAAACAAATGAGTGAAATACGTGCTCGTTTGGAAGCGTTGGGCGGCGCGACTCTCGGTGAGAGTGAGGAAAGGATCATTGATACGGCGGCACAATTAGAAAGTACACGTGAGGAACTTGAAGCTTTGCGTAAAGCTTCTCTTAAACTTGCCGAAGCTATCAATGCTTTTTTGGATGTAGCTACATCGAAGGACGCGGAGGCTAGACAAGCTCTGGAGGCTGCCCTGCGTGAGCAGGAAGTTGCTCTCGGTCTGCGTGCCGCTCCCCAAGATGAGCTTTCCGGTTCGCCCGAGGAAGCTCAGGTGCTTAGTATCGATTCTGAGTCCGGTCTAATCGTTATTAACGCTGGTCGCGATGCGCGTATACGTGTTGGTATGCCTATGGAAATATCCCGAGGCGACCAAGCTATTGCACGTGCCATCGTTACGGATGTCCGGAAAAAAGTTTCGGGGCTCTTGGTTCAGCAGCACCTCAACCGTCGCTTGTCTGTATCCGTCGGGGATCGTGTGTCTGTCACAACTAATAACTAATACCTATATGGAAGTAAAAGCAATATGCAAGAATGCACGCATGTCAGCTAAAAAGATGCGTGACGTAGCCGCTGCTGTTCAGGGGATGCCTGTCTCAGCGGCGATAGATGTGCTGAGCTACTCCCCTAAAAAGGGTGCTTATTTGATCAATAAAACGATTAAATCTGCGGTAGCAAATGCGGAAAATAATAACGGACTTACAGCGGATTCTCTGGTTCTTAAGAGTGTACGTGTCGATGAAGGCATGTCCTATCGTCGTACCATGCCTCGTGCTCGCGGTTCTGCTAATGCTATTATTAAACGTACAGCTCACATTACGGTTGTTGTAGCTGAAAAAGACAAATAACCTAGTCTATAACCTTATTTACATTTATGGGACAAAAAGTTAATCCGATTGGTTTTCGTCTTGCGGTAACAAAAGATTGGCGTTCGAAGTGGTTCGCCACCGGTAAGGAGTATGCTGCAAAGTTACATGAAGATTTTAAGATTCGTCAATTTATCAAAGATTATACTTTGAAAGTGAATAGCGATCTTAAAGGTTCATCGCCGGCTATCTCGCGTATTACCATTGAACGCGCTTGGAATAGTGTCCGTGTCACTATCTCGACCGCTCGCCCGGGTCTTGTTATCGGCCCCAAAGGGAAGTATATCGAAGATATGACATCTGCGTTGACAAAACTTTGTAATGGTGCCCAGGTAAAACTCGATATTCTTGAAGTACGTCAACCGGAACTAGATGCTCAATTGGTAGCGGAAAATATAGCTATGCAGTTGGAACGTCGTGTTTCATTTCGGCGTGCTATGAAGCGAGCTGTTCAGGTGGCGATGGATTTCGGAGCTGACGGTATTCGTGTACGTTGTGCCGGTCGTTTGGGTGGTGCGGATATTGCGCGTGCCGAACAATACCGCGAGGGTAAAGTACCTCTGCAAACGCTTCGTGCTCCGATTGATTACGGTTTCGCCGAAGCTCGTACACTTTACGGTTTAATCGGTATAAAATGCTGGATTAACAAGCGTCCGGATGTCGGTGGTTCCACCCTCGGCAATCGTTCGGCTAACCGTAGTCCGCGTCCGCGCCGTGACCGTGATAATCGTCGCGATGCTTAAATCATATCGTTTGAATTTCATACATTTAGAAAGGAAATAGTATTATGCCTTTAATGCCGAAAAGAGTAAAGGGTAACCTGCGTAAGATGCACCGAGGGAATCGTGGTGGTAATGCAACAAGTTGCGATTACGTTGCCTTCGGTGATTTTGGTTTGCAGGTACTGACACGCGGTTGGGTTACAAATAATCAAATTGAAGCATGCCGTGTTGCTATTAACCGTTACCTCC
Organism: uncultured Akkermansia sp.; assembly: GCA_964545935.1. Taxonomy (GTDB): domain Bacteria; phylum Verrucomicrobiota; class Verrucomicrobiia; order Verrucomicrobiales; family Akkermansiaceae; genus Akkermansia. Next base: position 12,458 of record CAZJIH010000016.1, read on the forward strand.
GCCGTCGCGGTCGTGTTTACATCCGTATTTTCCCGCAAAAATCATTTACTAAACGTCCGCCGGATACGCGTATGGGTAAGGGTAAAGGTGCTGTGGAAGGTTGGGTTGCGGTCTGCCGCCCGGGTAATGTTATGTTCGAGGTCGGTGGTGTGACTGAGTCAGCTGCCAGAGAAGCTTTGCGTTTAGCTTCTAACAAACTCGGTATACGTACCCGTTTTGTATACCGTCAGGGAGTTGAACCTCAGGCTTAATTATTTCATTATATCTTCTTAATTTTGTAAAGTTATGCCCTTAAAAAAAGCAAAAGATTTTCGTGGGATGAAAGCTAAGGAATTGGCTGCCCATATTCGTGGTCTTCGTAAGGAGTTGTTTGAACTGCGTCTTAAACACGGTGCGGGCTCCTTAGAGAATAATCAAAAATTACGTACATTACGCAAGGAGCTTGCATGTGCGCTTACCGTACAGGCTGAAGGGGGACTCTCTCCTTCTTCTGAAGCGTAACTTTTCACCCTCAGTTTTTTTTACCTTTTATGAACGAAGAATCAACGTCAACTAAATCCAGAGGTATTCGCAAGTCACGTGTAGGTGTCGTCGTTTCTACCAAAATGTCTAAAACTATTGTGGTAGAGTATGTGGCACGTGTACCTCACCCGGTTTTCAAAAAAATCGTTAAGCGTAGTAAAAAGTATTACGCGCACGATGAGGAAGAATTAGCAAAGGTAGGTGATACGGTGCGTATCAGTGAAACACGTCCGCTTTCTGCTTTGAAACGCTGGAAACTTGAGGAAATTATCAAACACTAATTAGGAAAGGAGTTTTGCTATGCTTCAAATGGAATCTCTGGTTCAGGTAGCAGATAATACCGGCGCTCGTACCGCTAAGGTAATCGGTATCATCGGTAAAGCTACCGACCAAGCTCACATCGGGGATATTGTTACCTGTCACGTCCGCGAGTCTATTCCTACCGCCGCTATAAAAAAGGGGTCTGTCGTGAAAGCCGTGGTTGTTCGTACAGCCGCTCCTATACGCCGCAGCGATGGCTCTGTCCTGCGTTTCGATTCTAACGCGGTTGTCTGCATCGATAAGGATAATAATCCACGCGGTACTCGTATATTCGGTCCGGTCGCGCGTGAACTTCGTGAAAAGGGATTTATGAAAATTGTTTCCCTTGCACCCGAAGTTCTTTAACATTAAACTTTCCTGCGTTCTTTGTTCGCTTCTAAACTTATCGAATCGCAGGTCTGCCCCGATGTTCACCTCACCGCCGCATTTACTCTTTTTGATTTTCGATCAAAGAGTAGTTGCACCTCCTCCGCGCGGTACTTTTTCCGCATTCGGGCTGTGTCGCACCACATGCGGTGGGTGGGGGCGGCGCGGCGAGACGTAACGGGGAAGGAGAAAGACCTTCCCTTGGTGTGGGTGTGTACCCATGATGTCGCATCGTAGCCCTACGAGACACGTAAATACACAGCGTTGAGTAACCCGCCGAGCGTTCCACCGAGACGGGTTGTGGCAAAGGACGAGCCTTCAGAGGGCAGGTTGATAAGGAACAGGTGGGAAGGCACCGATCATGCCCTTTTCGTGTGTTTATGCGGTAAGCGTATTCTATCACATGCGGTGCATCTGTCAACTGTTTTTTTTGGCATTGTTCTGCAACATATTACAGAAAACATAGATTGCAGACGGCACCTTTTTCCATGTTTCGATGCACAATTCAGGGGGGACTCTGAACGCACGTCGGCACCCGCGAATCAAAAAAATATAAAAAAATTCATTTAATCAGCGAATTAGGGTTGACTCAGTTGGTATATTATCGATATATCATCCTCTCTCAGTTTTCTGGGTGCTCCTCATCGCATCCTCTCGCGTCTCCCTTGCCGTCGCAGTAATGTGATGGCGTACTTCCTGCTTATCTTAAACGTCTCCTGCACCTTCGTGATGAACGCTGTGCACTACGTATATGTCTATACCGATTGGCGAGCATCTATGATGTTTGCAATCCCTCCTTCTTCGTTTTCTACTTGAACCATATGCCCTCTACAGTACACAATCCTCCTCAAATAATAAAACCTTTCCTCATCTCTCCACCGTCCGGTATTCTGATTTCTGTCCCCTTGGTTGACCCCTTTGCCTCCTGTGCATCTTCTTCCACTTCTCATCGTCCAAAATCTCTCTTTCCTCCCCCCCCCAAAAAAAAGTCTCCCTCTTAATAATAAATCTTTTACGCAAATTCTATGCCTGCAGCTCTGCAAATCCGGCTATGTCATTTGCTTCCTCCCCTGATGCTTGCTACACATCATTACCCTTTCCGTATCTTTCGCTTACAAACCCTTCGGTACACATTTCTGTCCAAGTAATAAACCTTGTCCCCAAATTTTGCCCATTCGGTACACTGATTTTTGTCCGAATGCGGAGACGGCATGCACACGAGTTTTGCCTTGAATTCAATCACGGGTATGTTACAATTCATATTGCCGCCGCTCGGCAGTTGTGTAGTTTTGCCTTGAATTCAATCACGGGTATGTTACAATAGAGCGCGTGTTCTCCTTCCGCGATAAGTGTTTTGCCTTGAATTCAATCACGGGTATGTTACAATTACCCGGAGTTGAGGGGATTGCAGACGGTGTTTTGCCTTGAATTCAATCACGGGTATGTTACAATTACCGTGAGAGGCGAGTCAGCTCGAACCAGTTTTGCCTTGAATTCAATCACGGGTATGTTACAATGCAGCCGGTGGCAGCCGCGGGGCAACAGGTGTTTTGCCTTGAATTCAATCACGGGTATGTTACAATGCGTAGAATGAGTGGGTAGTGGCAGGACGGGTTTTGCCTTGAATTCAATCACGGGTATGTTACAATGATGCGTCGTGGATGGATTGGGCGCGTCCGTTTTGCCTTGAATTCAATCACGGGTATGTTACAATGCGACTTTCAAGACGCTCGGTTACAGTTTGTTTTGCCTTGAATTCAATCACGGGTATGTTACAATATCTGTGTCGCGGTGTCGTCTACCGGCACAGTTTTGCCTTGAATTCAATCACGGGTATGTTACAATCCAACCGATAAACACGTAGAAGGCGAAGCAGTTTTGCCTTGAATTCAATCACGGGTATGTTACAATGCCGGGGCAGTTTTTATTTTGAAAAGTTGGGTTTTGCCTTGAATTCAATCACGGGTATGTTACAATAGCACAGAAATCAACTCCATGCCCCTCCGGTTTTGCCTTGAATTCAATCACGGGTATGTTACAATGCTTCGCGGAGCCGGCTATAGTAGTGGGCTGTTTTGCCTTGAATTCAATCACGGGTATGTTACAATAGGTAGCATGCCCGTGTTTCATATACAGGGGGATACAACAAAATAGATAATACGGGTTACCAGAGGAGGAGTTGTTCCGGGATTATATCGGGTGGTTTATCGTTGGGAGGGGAGAGACCGTAGAAGGAGATGGCGTTGTGCCATTGGATGTTGGTGACAAAGATGCAACGGACGAGTCCATCCGGAGGGAGGAAAGAACGCAGGCGACGTTGATGTGTCAAGATGCGGTCATAGGTAACGCAGGGTCTGGCATAGACGCTAAATTGAATCATGATGTAACCATCATTGAGAAGGTCTTTGCGGAATTGCGTATAATTTTTACGATCTGTGGGAGTGAGGGTAGGGAGATCGAAGAAAACAACTAACCAGCCCATTTTATAGTTGAGATTTTCCATGGAAGATAAAGAGAGATACGCGAAGATAATATGGCTTCTCTAAATGATCGGATAACCATTTCAATGGTGCGCATCAAGGAGAGAGATGCCCCATTGTAATCAACTTCTGCGAGGAGAGTCGAAACAATATGCTGTCGAGAGAGTGGGGAGATTTCAGAAATAGCCATGTCATCCATCATACGAGAACGGCAAAGAGTTATCCAATTTGCTACGGAGGCATCAAAGATTGGGCGGAAAGGTTCCATCAGGTCATACGCTAAAGGAGTAGCATGAGCACGCGCAGTGTGAAAAAGTCCGAAGGTGGGGTCAATACCTAGGGCGAGCATATTTCTTAAAACGCATGACAGTAGAACAGCATAGGAATAATTAAAGAGGGAATTAAAACCTTCATTATTTCGACATCTGGAGAAATTACCATTTGCAAAGGTATCGGCAAAGACAGACCAATAAAGTTTAGCAGTTTCTCCTTCTTTTGACGCCCGCTTGCTCATAACGATGTGCGCTAATTTTTGAATAGCAGCATGCTTAGGATTCCACATCTGAGCAATTGTAAGTTGATTAGAACATTTGGAATTTAATGTTTTATCCCACAAACGCTTTTTTTGTAGTTGGGGCATTGCCGCGAGGTTGCGCAGTAGCTGGGTATCTGTTGACCGATCTGCGGGAAGCATGAGAGAAATAGGACGATATGATTCGCAAAGGATGACACCGATCCTTCGTTTTGCCGCTTCGATAAGGAAATTACCGGTCATAGAACACTTAAAGGATGTGATAACGATTGCTGCCACATCTTCCATGGGAATGCTCCGTTTTCCATCTGTTGAATCACATATAAGTTGGTTATGAGAACAAGTTATTGTGCATACGGGAGCATCTATAGATATGATGTGATAAGACATAAAATATGTTAATTGCCTGTGTATGAAGTTGTAAGTATCTGAAAACCATCTTCCAGACTAAGCAGAGTGGTAACGCTCACCTCTCGCCAGTACCAATCATGTTTTTTATTCGGGACGACCATGCTTGGTCGGCATAGATCCAGTTTGTACCCATCCTTGCCGTCTTTTATAGATACCACACGCCACGTACCATTTCGAGTTACATTTTTGTAACCTTGAATTTTAATAAGTTGCCCCCTTCTAAGAATGCATATATTTTCCCCAGGATTCATTTCCCTCAACATATGTAGGGTCTTATAAACTGATATGTGACGAATTACAACAGCTCTTTTCTGTCCTATCAGTGCCAGTCCGTAATTTTCATTTACTCTTAGTACAGTTTTTCTATTGTACAGAGTCGGACTTAGCTTTGGATCCGCACCGACGTAACCGGAAGCTTTTTTCGCTTCTAATTTACGAGTTTTCTTGTCATAGATGTACACTAGCCCATCTTTTACGGCACGAAAACCTACGTAATTTTCGGAAAGCCTAGCACCGCTCATATCCGCCGGGATATGCTGCACAACTCGCTCCTCGCGCAAAGCTGTAATTACTGAATTTTTGACTTCTTGAGGTAAATCATCAACAGTAATTTTTCGATTAGAGTCGAAGCGTAACAGACGACATGCGGATTTCAAGGCTCCGATTTGTTCTTCCGGAATGGTGCGTTGTATCAGGGCATTCCAGACGGCGCCATTGGTACCACCGGGTATAAGTAACGTGGTAAGACCTAAAGCACAAGCATCTACAGCGTGGTGCAGGTGTGTGATGGCACGTATTTGAGCTTTGTCCTTAGTTTTAGATGAATGTTCATCGGGATCATTCGATGTTTCATCTCGTACATCCGGCACCACCGGAATCAGTAGTCCCATAAGTTTCCAGTATTTGCGCATTTCTGCCGTTATTCTTCCCGGCACCATCGCAATTTTAACATCCTTGATCAGGCGCTTCGAGACTTGAGCAGCCATGCGCATCAATTGGGAGCTTTGAGTGAGTTGCCCGGGAGTAAATGATCTTTCAGATTTTGATGGGAGCTTCTCTACAAGCAAAAATCTCTTACGGGTACGGCGTGTTATATCATCATCACTCTCTTCTATACCCTTTCTCAGGAATCTTGTGGGTTTTAAGGCAGAGACAAGTTTTTTGTAATCTTCGACTCTAAGTATACACTTATTCTGCATTCCCGGCACCGGCTTGCCTCCATCCTCGTTGATAAATTGTAAACCGGTACGTTTACCCTTCATTTCGTTTACCTTGGGCCATGTGAGAACTAGTGCGTGCAAGGCATTAGAATTTCTCGAGGAATACGGGATGATATGTTCCAATTCTAGGTGTTCCAAATCAGCCGCACTGTACGTGGTGCCGGTATAGGGACACCTCCACTCCATGTCCATGGCAATACGGCATTTTCTAATGATGTTTGCCGAAGTTTTTATCTGGGGCAGATTTTCTGCCAGATACTTTACAGCATCGTTGAAACCTTTGAGTTTCAATCCTAACTCTTTTTTTATATCTTGGTTATTTTTCCCAGCAAATGTGCGCACTTCACGTGCCACTTCAATGACACAGCGGTTGATGCGCGCATCATCTCCCCCGGCATATTTTTTTATCATCTCCTTCAGAAGGCGTCCGAATATGAGCATACGGTGTCGCACTAAGGGATTATTAGTCTGCCGATCAATACTCCGAGTTGCGAGGTAATGGCTTACATCCGACTCCGGATCCTGTAAACAGTACAGCACCCCATCTTTTGATTTTTCTTCACCATCCGGGTGTTCTATACCGAGGGCAGGTCGTGTCGGATCCGTACCTTGCAGCACCTCCTCCACAACCTGTCGAAGTACCGGACGCGCGAACGGAGCTCGCCCCTTTGCCTTGTCGTCATCATTATTCGGACGGAAAATAAGAGCTCTATCTGCACGGGGGACAATTAGGAAATAATTACTGAGATTCGTTCGTTTGGCGCCTGTAACTTTCCGAACTGCCTCATCAAATGCTGACGGTGTGAATTTCCCCTCAATTTCGGCTCTTTTCCAAAGAGCAGATCGCTCCTCCGGAGACAACGGACGACCATCCACGCGTACATTAGCTAAAATTCGAGCAAACCGGAACTCGTAAAATTCACGGCAGTCTGCTGTCGGTACCTTCGCATATTTTTCGGCTTGTTTTTTTGCGTATGTATCTTTTTCTTTTTCTGATCCCTGAAACGGTGCACTCATTATTTCACGGTAGACACGTACCCATGTGATAGGACAACGTTCAATAAGACGGTTGTCAAAGCGCGGGATAAGACGTCCGAAAAGCACCGAGCCACAGTAACGCTTCGGCAGGCGAATCCCGCATTCTGACAAGGTGTCTCTATGTTTGTGGACGTCACCGAGGATGAGATCACGCACGCCTTTTGGTAGTGCGCGGGTGTTCTCGCATATCTGTTGCACCTCTCTTTCTACAGTTTCTCGGGGAAAAGCCATTTGAACAGCCTTATATCTCGGACTTCGGTCGGTAAACGTAGCCATCTCCTTGTCCGTGGAAAGACCAAGTAACGCGCATATCGTTTCTGCCATACTACCTGTTCCTAAGCCCTTCATCTGTTGTTTTGCCGCTGCCTCCCGCTGAGCATCCTGCTCCTGCTCTTCGTTTTTTTTCTCTCGCCTCCATTTTTCGTTTCCGTCATACCCCCGATTCTGTGCGTACCATCGTAACACCTGCCACAGTTCCTCCGAAGTGAGTTCCGTTTTTCCCTGTAACGCGCGCGCTGCCAACAAAAAAGGAGCCGGGTGCCCAAGCTGCATTCTTTGCTCGTGCGTGAGCAACCCGTGGTGCTCCATGATGCGTCCGACGCGATCTATTCTCGCCCTCCGTGCCCGGATATTGCGACGTATTTGCCGCCGTTCCCGTCGTTCCGATGCGAGACAATCATCTCCGGGAAAGATTACAACCCCTGTCCCAATAACCTCCGGCCATTGATTCAATGTTTCCGCTTCCTTAATCGCACACCACCCTATGGATGCGTATCCTATGTCAAACGCAAAGGTCAATTTTCCACCGCTACAACTATTTTTTATATTTTCTCTTGACACGCGTGGCATTTTAACATAAAATAGTCGCGGATTCAAGACAAAATTTAAGATGCAGACCGTTTCCCTTGCCTATGGCTACATCGGTTAAAAAGCATTTTCTTTATCTATCCCCGGTTTTACCGGGGATTTTTTTTGCGACCGGTACGGTATGTAAAGTGAGGATGCAATGCGCAGGTGTGTTTTTTTTGCGATTGAAAGACTTTAGTCTTGACAGTGGCACGCAATTTTGATACACTATGGGCGGAATAGCGTAAGATCTATGCAAGATGTTGATAGTAAAGTAGTTTCTTCTCACTCCCTACAGATGCGTGTACGAAGTGCTTGTTATAAGAAGTTTGTGAGATGGGGTGGTGGGATGTGCGCTTGGACTGCGTACATGTTGGTTGCTGGCGCGGTATTAATTCCCTGTGTTCTGCAGGCGGCATACAAACCGGTGGATATCTCGGATATAACCGGCGAGCAGAAGAAGGCATTGGTAGAGGTGTGGGCAAAGTTGAGGCGCATGCCGGCTAGGACACGTGAATGTTTTATTAGTGAGCAGCTTGGGCTGTTGTTTCGCCACGAATCCGATCTTCGGACATCCAGCGGAATGATCATATATTCTTCGCATTATGTGGGAAGGAACGGAAAAGTAGTCGAGTGTTCAGATGCACGTAATGCGGCGAGTGAAAGTTGGTCTGATTGCTCCAGAAAAGCGAGAGAATTCAGGAAAGGAGCTGTGCTTGTTCCGTTCAAAAAAGAAGTTCACACGGTAGTACTTAATACGGCTCGGTACCTGCTTAAGTCCGTATCGTCGGAACAGAGATATTGTTTGCTTGCTACTATGGGGGGGATGCTCTTCGACGCACAGGGAGAATTTAAGAAAGAACGAGTAGAAACGGGGGAGGGAGACGATGGCACTAGGGTTACATGCATCGATGTCGAACATAAGGACTATAGGTTTCTCGATCCGGAGGGCGGAGAACACGATGTTCAACGGGATTATGTCGATGCACGGTACAATTACCAACTCCGGATGATATGGCGTTGTGAGAATTTAGTAGGTGCTAGGGATATTCTAGCTCTTTTCCCGGAGGATGTAAAAGCGATGCGTGCGCAATATAGGGGAAGGATAGCAAGGGTGAAGACCGGAGTCGATAGTAAGGAATGAAGCGTTGCTAAGCGCGGCGATTTTTCGTAGATTTTGTTGGGACAGGCGTGGTCCTATCTTGGTGCCTGCACATTCCCCGCATTCGCGATCACCGCAAATGTGTAATCCGGCGAGCGCGGTATTCTCCCCATCGCGAGGTCGGTGAGTCTACTCTTCTCCGGAATCAGGCTGTTCGGCGGTGTCTGCGGGGATGATTTCTTTCCACTGCAAAGTGATAGAACCATGCCCATCCTTGAGGACATTGCCCTCGGCATCGACGAATGTAGCATGAGGGACTGATCCGGACAAAGTGAAACCGGGCAATTCGATCTTGTCTTTTTTATCGGAGAAGAAACCCGGGAACTTCGCTTTGAACATTTTCAGATAGTCCTTAGCTTCTTTAGCTGAGTAATCACGCCCGACGAGTATAATTTCTATACCGGCTGCTTTCATTTCCTTGTACGCCTCCACAATTTTCGGCATTTCTTCCCTGCATGGACCGCACCAACTGGCAGATTGCAAGTAAACGTAATACTTGGCATCCTTCATCGGCTTGCCATTAAAGCAATGCAGCTTTGACAAGGCTTTGGCAACCGGACTTAAAGATTTCTTAGACTTTTTGTCGGCTGAACCTTTTTCAACGGTAGCCTGTTCGCCCTTGTCTTGTGTCCCGCCCTTCTTCTCGTTATCCGCATAACAAATGCAAAACGTACCCAGAAGGATGCTCAATCCGATATGTGTAACAACGCGTTTCATCGTGCAACCATGATACCAAAACCAAGGCAGTTCGGCAAGAAAAATATATCAAGAGAAGAAAATTTCTAGGATATGATGCCGGAACGTCTGAGGATAGCGTCCGGATCGGGGGCTCGGTGCATGAAGTTGCGATAGAGTTGAGCGGCAGGTTGAGAATTACCTTGGGAAAGGATGCAGCGACGGAAGTCATGTCCTGTGCGTGGATTAAAGATACCCTCTTTTGCGAAGCGCGAGAAGGCGTCGGCTTCGAGCATTTCTGCCCATTTATACGAATAATAACCGGCCTCGTAGCCACCATCGAAGATGTGGGTAAAAGCACGTAGCATCGACATACCCATGCAGGAAAGGGGAACACGATAATCGGTTAGGATTTCACGATCAACTTCTTCGATAGGACGATTAAGGTAATGCTCGGTACGCGCATGCAACTCGAGGTCCAGTTTAGCGAAGGAAAGTTGACGCATGAAAGCGGAGGCGGCACCGTAGTTGCGGGCATTGAGCAGCTTTTGGGTAAGGTCGGAGGGCAGGGGGGCACCGGACGTTACGTGGGAAGAGATACGGTCTAAGGCATCCTTTTCCCAAGTCCAATTTTCGTTAATTTGGCTCGGGAGTTCCACAAAATCCCACGCCACATTGCATCCTGCCAAGCTACGCACGGGTACATCGCTGAGGGCTTGGTGCAACAGGTGCCCGAATTCGTGGAATATCGTCTCCACTTCGTAGTGGTTAAGCAGAGCCGGTTGAGAACCGATCGGGCGACTCAGGTTACCGCACATCAGGGCAACGTGGGGGACGCGGGGCTGACCAGCCTTGGGGGGACGTCCGCAGCTCAGGCATTCCATCCATGCTCCGGCGCGTTTTGATTCGCGCGGGTACCAGTCGGTGTAAAATACGCAGAGCAACTCCTCGGTTTCGGCATCCCGAATTTCAAAATACAGTACATCCGGGTGCCACACCTCCACCTTACCCGGCGGAGGAACCTGTCCGTCTTGGGGACACCATGTCGGGCGTTCGGTAATACGAATACCGTAGAGTTCCTCGTAAATAGAAAACATACCGCGCAGCAGATGCGGCATAGGGAAATAGGGACGCACTTGTTCGGTATCAAAATCAAAGAGGGCACGGCGACGCTTCTCCTTCCGGTAACTTACATCCCAAGGATTAAGGACGGGGACGGCGTGTCCGACCTGCTCCTCGGTGAAGCGACGAATGGCTTCCATCTCTTTCTCATAAGCCGGTTTTACTTTATCGTGCAAGTGGTCGATGAATGCCAGTGCCGCATCTCCGCTACCTGCCATCCGCCGACTCGTCGCGTAATCCGCAAACGTCGCGTACCCCAAAAGTTGTGCTTTTTGTTTGCGTAAATGAAGGATACGGTGGATGAGAGATTCGGTATCGTACTTCCCGGTACCGCGTGTCTGCATACCTTCCCAGACGCGCCGGCGCAGTCCCTCGTTTTCAGCGTAGGTAAGAACCGGTTGCACGGAGGTAAACTGAAGGGTAAAACGCCATGCCGGTGATTGTTCCGTATCGTGTCCCTTGGAAAGAGCGTCCTGTTTAGCTGCTTGTAGAGCAGATTCCGGCAGACCGGTCACTTCTGAGGGGTCTGAGGTGATGTATTCCCACGCGTTGGTCGAATCGAGCACACGCTCCCCGAATTCTCGGGAAAGTTGCGCTAATTCCATGGTGATGTCACTCACCTTCTTTTTATCCGCGGCACTGAGCTCCGCTCCGTTTTCACGGAACGAGGTCAGGGTTTCGGAAATGAGGCGTTGTTGAACGGTACTGAGTTGTTGCACCCAATCCTGTTCCGCTGCTTGCTTGAGTACGGCATAAAGTTTTTCGTTGAGTAACACACCCATGCCGAATTCCACGACCTCCGGGGTGAGCTCAGCTATAACATCACGCAAAGCCGGACTATCCATCACGCTTTGCAGGTGAGTGAGTCGCATCCACCCTCGATTCATGGCGGCATCACTTTCGTCCAACGCGGCAAAGGTGTTATCGAAACTCGGTTGTCGCACATCGCAGATACGCTGCACGGCTTCCTTAGCCTCTGCTATAGCTGCGCGAATCTGCACACGCGCCTTCTCCGGCGTTAATTTGCTCCATTGTATCTCGCTCGTCTCTTCTAAAAATTCCTGCGTACTCTTCATATCGCTCAGTATTCTACACCCAAGCACTCGAAATGGCGAGTCTAAAAATAAACTCACACCCGTTCTAGGAAAATGAAGGTTTAAGCGTCGGGCGACGATTTTGTTGCGAAGAAACGCGAAGGAGATTAAGCACAAAGAACGAAGTCAAACGGGCGACCCTTTTGTTGCAGAGTCGCGTGTGGTACAGCCGCTTGGGAGCTTTACGCAATTCGGTGCGGAGTCTTTGTACGAGCGGAATAGATAAGCCCGGATTCATGTGGTTATTGTCCGAAGTGAGCAGCTTGCTATCTTGTACAGCTCGAATGGTTCCTCCGGGTTGTAGGGTTTTCATCGACTCAATGAGTATCATTCCATCGAAGAATATTTTACATCATGCACGCGACACTGCATGGGGATGCCAAGAGTCATGATGAAGTAGATGTGACAGAGCTTGCCAAGAACCTCGCCACCGAGGGTCACCTCAGCTTCGCTTTCATGAATCTCAACGAGGATTCCAACAAGGAGAAGGAGGAAGGTGGACGTGCACTTAGGACACGCTGGGACGAACTCTGTGCTTTCGTTGACCACATACCACGAACAAATTCGGCGCGAGATAGCCATCCTCGATCCCGATATCATCGTTACGGCAAACATCTTTAACAAGGCTAGGGAGCAAATGGAGGAAATTTTCCCGAAGTTCGAGACGCTCGATGAAAGCGGCGGAGAAGTTGACGTGTTCACAACGAAAATAAACTCTCACGAACCCCATATCCTCAATACCTACCATTGGTCTGCCTCCCAAGCGGAGTACTGTTGCTATTACGAGTGCATACGGAATGCCTGCGAGAAGTTTCGGAACAACAGGAAGTAGAGGGGGGGCGCAGCCGATTTTCCCCTAGGTGAGTCCACCTCTTCCCCGAGAGGTCTTATTCACGGGTACGAGATGTGAATGAAGCGGTGGGTGTGTTTCGTTGTCGCAAAACGTCATGAGCATACCCACCTGCTCCTCGTGTCCTCTGTGTTCACCGATACCGGGAGGAAATGCGAGAGGTTGCCTAGTGATGACACTCCTCGTACCCGGTATACAGCTGCTTACCCACGCATATCACGCAGGGACGTCTTACGCTGCCGCACACTCCTCGTACCCGGTATACAGCTGCTTACCCACAGTGCGTTCATGTACGCAGACCCTCGCAGGGAAATTGCCGTGCTTTCTTCCCAAAATCGAACGAATCTAGACATCATTCCTGCCCAAAGTCAAAGGAATATTGCCGCGTTTCTTTCCCAAAAACAAAGGAAAATTACCTCTATCTCTTCCCAAAGCCAAACGAATATGTGCGTTAATTTTGCCCAAATACGAAGGAAATCTGTCACAATTTCTTCCCAAAATCAAAGGAAAATCATCGTGTTTTCTTTCCAAAATCGAACGAATCTAGGCATCATTTCCGCCCAAAGTCAAAGGAATATTATCACGTTTCTTTCCCAGAAACAAAGGAAAATTACACCCTTTTCTTCCCAAATCCAAGCGAATATGGGCGTCAATTTTGCCCAAAAGGGAAGGGAAACCACCCCGTTTCCTTCCCAAAATCAAACGAATTCGGGCATCATTCCTGTCCTAAGTCGAAGGAGCGTTGCCACATTCCTTCTCCAAAAGCAAAGGAAAACTACTGCTGCGACCGCCACGAACCAATGCGGACGCACGGAACGTACCTCCTTGCATCGGCGTGGCGTGCGCGGAAAGGTCAAACAAGTCGTCAGGATGCGGATTTCCTTCGGCTAAGGATACGATCAAAGCACGCGGTGACCTCCTGTAAGTGCTTGATGGTTCGGTCGATGTCGATGATGTGCTTGTCATCGGTGATACGGTAGGCATCATCTACGGCGAGGGTTATCCATTTGCCGTTACCAAAGCGTTCGGGGCGTTTGAAGTGAATTCCGTTTTCGTGCTCGCCGACGAATATCTCGGAGAGGATACCGCGAAGGTGACGTCTCTCTGCCGCCTTAGACAAAGCACGCATATCAGCCTTAATGCATAACTTGCTACACTCGATCTGTAAGTACACGGAATAGTCGTATGATTCGATGGGCAAGGGTGCGTAGGTCCAATGCCATAGGAAACACATGAAGCCACCGGTCGGATTCGCGACGTACATCCATTTCGAATTCGGAAATGCCGAGCTGATGCACGAGAAGAACCCCGACCACTGAGAAAAATCCCACCCTCGGTCGATGGGTGTCTGCCGGAAGCTTTCGACGTGACGCTGCACATCGTTCAGGTAAGCGACGTAGTCGTTAAGGATGTCGTTATTTACCTGTTTGATGGTGTCTTGATGGTCAGCGAAGAATTTCAATATAGCTGCACGAGTGAAAACACGGTAGCCACTTGCCTCCACTCCGGAGTAGTTGCTCTGGTCGCCGGTCTGCACATAGACAAAGTGAAATACAGGTTCCGTCAACCCCAAATCCTTGCTTACCACGAGTTCCTTGTAGCGGTTGAGCTGGTCGGAATGTTCGTTAGTGCCCACCTTGTCCTCGATGACGAGCACGTGCTTCTTGTTCACGATGCAAAAGACATCTATGTGATTCCATTGACGATACGCCTCGCACTGCTGAACCTGCAACTCTGATTCACCGGTGAGCAGACGCACAAAGTCGATGCCTAGCTGATGCAGCGGGTGCTTTTCGTATTCTTGATCTGCCCACCGGAGAAGCCAACATAGCAGGGCATCCTGTGACAATTCGCCGGTAGCTATCCGGAATATGTTATTCGTTTTCATATGGTATTTATTATGAATGGTTACTTCGCGTCGAGGTACCACCTGTAGGCACCGTGCGACACACACAGTTTAGCGTATTATGAATACGTACTACATTCCACCTTACTTGTTGATTCATAGGCATTCCGATATGAACAATCAGACCATCGTATCCGTTTTATGAGACCACCCGCAGCCGGGGAAAAAGCAGCACCGGCACCGCAGTGATAAAATTTTGCGCCTACGCACAAATTTTGCTTGACTGCGTATTCATAATACGCCGGACATTCGCCCACCACATATGCCCACCGCAAGTACGG
>CAZJIH010000017.1:0-26016 GCA_964545935.1 uncultured Akkermansia sp.
GGGAAGTGAAAAAGGGGGTCAATCCGAAATTGTATAGAATTCGGATTTCTTGGCTTGCGGCGTCAATTGCGTCATGACACTTTGAAACATAGGACACATGTCCATACAAACTACCTTTACTCTTTCGCACCCTTCCTTGCTGCAATGCTTTTATTGGTTTCTCCTGCTTGTGAGGCATGAACGATGGGTTTATTGCGGCGTTGGTATTTGCCCGTTCCTATCATCTCGCAACCTACCGCAAAGGTTCTGCCGCAACATCGACAGCGATAGCGTTCTATCTTAAGGCATACACGGCGCACGGTTTCCTCTTTGTTTGCAAAGGTTACCCTGCGTTTGTAGAATCCATGTCGGTAACACTCGTTTGACTTACAATGCGGACAGCATATCTGTTCTCTATCTTCTTGATAAACAGCATGATAAATTCTACCTTGAGGAGACGGACCTGCGTGGTTAAAATGCAAATACTTCAAATACACAACATTGGGCATGGTAGGGGATTCCTCCTCCATGCTCAAATCTTTTTTTGGGGAGTATCTGCTTTTTTTACCGGCTTTAGAAGTGGTGCGCTTTTTCATTCCACGATATTATACGAAGAACGGAAAAAGGCGACGGGCAGGAGACGGATCCCTGACGGGCTCCGTTTCCTGCCCGAAAAAATTTTTTTTACAAAATGGGAGGGATTATGGGACTCGCTCACCCCAAGACTCTCATGCGGGAAAAAAGGCTTGCAAAGATATGATAGAAGAAATGTGCCGAAAATGTCACCCATGATGAGGCAAAAGTGTAACCTATGTTAAGTTCATACCCCTTCCCACCCCGCCCTCCACTCCCTGCCGCCAAGCTGTGGCGTACCGCAAGTGCTGCTCCCCGGCTTTGCGGCGTAAAAATCCCTGCGCCACGGGAGCGCCACTATTCTCAATCAAAAATCGAAAATGCGGCGGGGGGGAAGGCGTGGGGGGCACCGTGGCGGGGCGGCGTGAGCAGCGGTTCAGCGGTTCACCGGTTTACATTTGTTCCGGTGTACGTATACCGAGGAGGCTTAACCCGAGATTCAGTGTACGTGCGGTAAGTTCACACAGGCATAAACGCGAAATGCGTATCGGGTCCTCACTTTTCAACACCGGACATGCCTCATAAAAGCTATGGAAAGCGCGTGCGAGATCATAGAGATACGCGGCAAGTAAATTCGGACGGCAATCATCGAGTGTGGCCGGAACAACTTCAGCAAAGCGCGTAAGTATACGTGCAAGATGAATTTCTTTTTCATCGGTTAAGGAGATACCCATGGGATGCCGGGAAGCAAGTGCGTCGGAAAAAGCGGTATCATTAATTTTACGGAAAATTGAACGGACACGTACATACGAATTTTGAAGATACGGAGCGGTATCACCGGTAAGTGATAACATTTTATCCCAATCAAAAATATAATCACTGAGGCGATTCTGAGAAAGTTCGGCAAATTTTACAGCACCTATACCTACAGCTTCTGCCACTTCTTCCTTCATCTCCGCGGGCATATCCGGACTCTTTTCTTCTACCACACGCCTCGCGCGTTCCGTTGCTTCATCGATAACCTCTTGCAAACTCACCGTTTCACCATCACGTGTCCTAAAGGGACGTCGGTCTTTCCCGAGTATAGACCCGAAAGCGACATGCCGGAAATCTCCGGTTATCCCCTGCATACGCGCTATATCAAATATCTGCTTAAAATGTTTATCCTGAGGAGTTCCGACTACATACCAAATGGAATCAGCATGAAACTTTCGAATACGGTAATCGAGAGTCGCTAAATCCGTAGTCGCATACAAAAAAGCTCCGTCCGCTTTACGTATAATTGCCGGAACCGCTTCCCATTTGCCGTCTCTGTATACGAGGAAGGGGTCATCCTGTGGTTGATGATAACCGTCTGAAAAAACACAGATAGCACCGTCACTTTCCCGGGCTGTCCCTTGCTCTGTCAGTCTCTTTACTAAAGGACCGAGCGCGTCATTGTAAAAACTTTCTCCGAGCCAATAATCAAAATGAATATCGAGTCTGTTATAAATCTTATCCAATCCTTTTTTTGTAACTGCGATGCATCGTTCCCAAATAGCGCGATTTTCGGCATCTCCGCTCTGCAAACGTACGAGCTCCGCCTTGCATTCCGAGAGTAATTCGGGTTCTTCCTTACAGCGGGAATTAACTTCCTTGTAGATAGCAAGTAACGCTTCTATGGGGTCCCGTTCGGATTCCTTTATATCCGATAAATGTTTCCATCCCCATAATATCATCCCGAATTGCGTCCCCCAGTCACCTATATGGTTATCGGTTATAACTTTATGCCCGATAAAACGTGCTAAACGTGCCAATGTGTCACCGATGATCGTCGATCGTATATGCCCTACGTGCATAGGTTTAGCGACATTCGGTGCCGAAAAATCTATCACGATAACTTTAGGCTCATTCGTTTGTTGAACTCCCAAACGTTCATCGCGGAGCATCTCTTCCGTGCGTTCGGCGTAGTATGCCGGTCGTATTCGAAAGTTGATAAACCCGGGCCCTGCTACCTCGACTTCACCTTCCGGAATATTTCCCAATCGTTGCACCACAGCCTGCGCCAATTCACGCGGATTGCGTCCGACCGCCTTCGCCCGTACCATAGCCGCATTGCTTTGATAATCCCCGTGCCTTACGTCCTGAGTATATGTTACCGCAGCTTCGTACCCGTTCGGTATACTATCCCCCAATTCATCCCGCAATGCCTCCCCCAATTCCTTACCTAATTGTGCCGCTATCGACTTCATTCTGCCCACTTTTATACACGCATATCAGCACTTTGTCAATGCGAATTGTATTGTTGAGGGCAGCACAGGCTTCGCATCGTAAAAAATCCTTGCACAACGGCAGCGCCGCTATTTGCAAATTCAAGATTCCAAAAGTGTTCCCTACCACTCCCGCCACTCCCTGCCGCTAGACTGTGGCATACCGCACATCCGGTGGGCATCCTTCCGTGGAGGGACGCGCAACGGAGCGCGCATTATTCTTCAATCAAAAATCAAAAATGCGGCGGGGGGGCGGGCATTGCGGAGGGACTGTGGTTCAGGTGGTGAGAATTTGGAATTAGTGCACCAAGAATGGATAGCAAAAATCCAGTAAGCGATACAAAGGATGATACCGATAAACTGAAGGATACGGCTGACGATACGCGTATCGATGAGGAAGGAGATAACAAAGACGACGGCGCCTACACCCAGAGCAAATGCCACCATGAGAATTGTACCGGAGAAATCGTGGTCCGAATCGACAAAATAAAAGACAGCCGGGACGCAAGCCAGCATAGTAGCGGCACCGGCGCAGTCTAACCTGTTAAATTCGTTAAAATCTTCGTTCATGGCGCAGGAAGCGGGTAAGAACGCTTACCGAAAATAAGGGAACCGACACGTACTTCTGTGGCACCTTCTTCGATGGCTACTTCAAAATCATGGCTCATACCCATGGAAAGTACAGGTAAGGTATGGGTACCCAAGGAACGCAGGCATTCTGCCAATTTACGTAAGGCAATAAAAGCAGGACGCGCCGCTTGCGGATCATCTGTCGGTGCCGGAATACACATCAGCCCACGTATGTCTAAATATGGGAGCTCAATCAGTTGGGACCACACGGCTTGCAACCCCTCCGGGGAAAATCCGTGTTTACTCACTTCACCATCTATATTAACCTCCAAGAGGATCGCAACTTTCTTCGAAAGTTCCCCCGCAATGCGTGAAATAGCCTCCGCTGTCCGCAGAGAATCTACCGCTTCGATAAGGGTCACACCCGCCTCGAGTGCTTTCCGTATTTTATTACGCTGCAAGGGTCCTATAAGATGCCAAATTGCATCCTTCGGTAAACGCGGCATTTTCTCAAGTGCTTCCTGCAAACGATTTTCCCCAAACATACGTTGCCCGGCATCGTATGCCTCTTGTACCGCCTCCGCAGGAAAAGTTTTGCTAACAGCCAATAATTGGATACTCTCCGGGGGACGTCCACTGCGTATCGCTGCCCTCGCAACACGCTGACGTACCTCTGCCAGACACTCGGATATTGTCATAAGGGAAGGAATCGGAGGGGGTAAGTTTAAGCATGTCGGGAATCTGCCGGAGATTTTGAGCCGGCGTCCGGCGGCTTGACCACTGTTTCCTCCCCGAAGTCGGCGTCATCTACGGAAACATCATCGTCCTTATCCCGAGACGGCGCCGGAGTAACCGCGGATTTTTCTTCGTGGGAGGCGCTGCGTTGCTGCTCGGATTCGTTGCTCTCACCGGCTATGCTGATACGCAATTCACGCCCCATGAACGGTTGCTCGTTTAACACTTCTATGGCACGCGTGGCATCCGCGGCTGTTTCCATTTCCACAAAAGCGTACCCTCGGCTTCGATATGTACGCGGATTGTAAATAATTTCTACACGCCGTACGTGTCCGAATCCCTTGAATAAATCTTCGAGCTCCGGTTCCGTACTATCAAAGGAGAGGTTGCCTACATAAAGGCGCACCCCCTTGGCAGGCGGAGGTGGAATGGGAAAGCGATGCCGTTTCTTCCCGGATGAACGAGCTGATGATTCCTTGCGTGGTGTACGGTTATTTACGACGCGCACGTGTTGAGGTACTTGACGCGCCGGTGCTTTATCCGGTTTTTCCGACGCGGCTGCCGCTGTCTTTTCAGTCGCTTGTTCTTTTTTACCAATTCTGAAAAACGAAAGTATACGCTTAAAGAAAGAAGGTTTCGGTTCTTCCGGACGTGGCATACGTTGACGATAAATGCGGTTGCTGTGGTAGATGCGACGACGGCGAGCACCTTGTCCTTGTCTACCCTGAGTATGATGTTCTGGCATTGTATATCTTTTTTGTTATCAGCACTACTTCCTATGCGTACTCGGAAATGCTGCACCCCTGTTTATAATCTGATAAAGTGCGGAGCCAAAAACCTCCCATCCACCTATACCCTGCCTCACCTGTACGCATACACCCCCACACGCACATATTATACACCACTTTTTCTCTACAGACAAGACTGAACCGCAGTCCCTCCGCAAATGCCCGCCCTCCTTCCCCATTTGCGATTTTTGATTTACGATTGACGATTTAAGAAGCTAGCGCGCTCCGTTGCGCGCATTATTTGTAAATCAAAAATCAAAAATCAAAAATCAAAAATCAAAAATGCGGAGGGGGGAGGGGAAACGCGGCGGGAGCAGCGGTTCAGCGGCGGGCATCGGGGCGGGGCGGCAGGACTGCGGTTCAGCGGTTCAGACTAGTCCTTGGTCGAGCATAGCATCCGCTACTTTAACAAAACCCGCTATATTAGCGCCTGCCAGATAATTAGTAAAGTTCGGGTCGCAATCCTGTGCATATTCACGGGCATGATTAAAGGCATTTTCATGGATATTTTTCATGATGTCATGCAATTCAGTATCCACTTGCTCGCGAGTCCAATTGAGACGTTGACTATTTTGAGCCATTTCGAGACCGGAGACAGCGACACCTCCGGCATTGGCGGCTTTAGCCGGCCCGTAAAGAATTTTAGATTGCAGGTAAACATTGATACCATCTAAGTTCGTCGGCATATTAGCTCCTTCGGCAACCAGTTTACATCCGTTTTTGATGAGCGTTGCGGCTTCCTGTCCGTTGATTTCATTTTGTGTGGCGCAAGGGAACGCACAATCACAAGGTATATTCCATGGTTTTTGATTTTCTAGATATTGCGCACCGGTAAATCGTGTAACGTATTCCTTTATGCGACCGCGTCGTACATTTTTAAGCTCCATAACCCACGCTAATTTTTCGGCATCGAAACCTGCCGGATCGTAAACGGTACCATTAGAATCGGACATCGTGACGACCTTTGCGCCGAGTTGAATCAGTTTTTCTACGAGGTACTGGGCCACATTACCTGAACCGGATACGGTACACAGTTTGCCGGAAATGTCATCACCGCGTGTCGCAAGCATATTCCGGGCAAAATAAACGCAGCCGTAACCGGTCGCTTCCGGACGAATAAGGGAGCCTCCCCAATTGAGTGCTTTGCCGGTAAGTACTCCGGTGAATTCATTACGGAGACGTTTATATTGCCCGAACAAAAAGCCGATTTCACGTCCGCCTACTCCGATATCTCCCGCGGGTACATCGGTATCTGCTCCGATGTGACGTTGTAACTCGGTCATAAAACTTTGGCAGAAATGCATCACTTCCGTATCACTTTTCCCTTTAGGGTCAAAGTCAGCCCCACCTTTGCCTCCTCCCATAGCCAAGGTTGTGAGAGAATTTTTGAAAACTTGCTCAAATCCGAGAAATTTCAAGATACCGAGATTAACGGAGGGATGGAAACGTAGACCACCCTTGTAAGGTCCGATCGCACTGTTAAATTCTATGCGAAATCCACGATTGATACGTATGCGTCCGGCATCATCCGTCCACGGTACACGGAAAATAATTGTTCTTTCCGGTTCCGTAATTCGTTCGAGAATGCAGTTCTCTTCATATTTTTTTTCAGCATTGAGCACAGGCTCAATCGTAGAAATCACTTCCTGCACAGCTTGTAAAAATTCGGGTTCATGCGCATTTTTACTGTGTACTAACTCCAACACTCGTGTCGTATATTCACTCATATTATTTCGATGATTTTCGTTTCTATTTATCCTTAGGCTTCCCTAAGGATGCTATGTCGCACGCAATTATACCCTTCTCCCCCGATATGAAAAGCTTTTTTTCGCTTTTTCTAAAAAAAGTGTTGACATATCCCCCTTTTTATCTTACACTCTCCCTGCATTTCTTCTGGGGGATGCAGTCAAGAGCGGGCAGTAGCGCAGTCTGGTAGCGCACTTGCATGGGGTGCAAGGGGTCGTGGGTTCGAATCCCGCTTGCCCGACGTTTAGTATGCTCGACAAAGTGCCGCATTGCGTTGACAATGTGGCACTTTTGTATTATAATGCTCGGCAATGCGAAGCATTCCGCATTACAACCCATGACAACACCGATCGCAGAATACACCCACGTGTCCGTCATGTGTGCGCACGTAGAAGTAGCCGGAGCGATTTAACCCCCTTGCACGGCGATGCCACTTGTGTTTGTTTTACGGGGACTGTTGAGGAGCGTCAGGCTGCGCTTGCGTGTCTTTAGGTGTCTGCATAGCCTCAAGCCTTTTCCTAAGCGCATTAGCTTGATCTGTATCCGGAGCGGCGTCAATTGCTTCTTTCAGGTAGTTTATTGCTTCCGAAACATTACCCTCAGCCAAATAACTTGTCATCAAAACTTCGTACATATATTGTCGCACCTCCGGTAGCCACTGCTCATCTGCTAACAATTTGTTTATGGCATCACGGAGACGGGATGCGGCGTCTTTGGGTTGAAGCTTCGCGGGATCGCCTATATATTCCTTTGCTTTGGAATTGACACTCGTAAATTGCGAACGGAGTAGGTCGCGCCGAGCAATAATTCTTTTTAAGCCGGTGGCATCTCGCGGATCATTTGCCAAGATTTCCTCATTGAGTTTTGGGTACACATCACGCAAATTTTGGGGGAGTAAATTACGCGCTTGCATGAGGAGGATAGCGCGTTGTTCCCCCTGAGAGGAACGCGCTTCCCGGAGCTTGTTGATGAAAGTATACCGGAGATTTACGGTTTTTCGGAGAGTTTGCATGGCTTTGACTGCGTCTCCGCCTTCGATTTTGCAGAAGGGGAGACCGGTTTCATCTATCAACACAAGCGCCGGAATAGACTGTACTCCGTATCGCATGAAAATGCCTTGCAAAATTTCTGCTACGGCCGGAGTTACACCGCGTTTTGTCGGATCCGAGATAACAGCTTCTACTGTATAGATGTTGTTATCCTGTACAAACTGGGCAAATTCCTTCGTTTGCAGTAGATTTTGTCGTAGCTCTTTACTTGGTTTGTTCCAATCCGGACCATCTATCAGGAGCAAAGCCATTCCGTGCTCCGCAGCTATTTGCTTCATCACCTGATTATAATCCAGACTCCACCGAACCTCGGCAGGGCCACAACTTACCTGCACGGCGGATAACATTAGTGCAAGTATAGTCGTCCATCCGCTCATGTGTTTGTCCATAAATGTATCCTACCAACAGTACGCCCAAATGTCAAGTCACTATACCGGAATCGCAGGTCTGCAGCGTTCCGCCTCGATGCTAATGTAGTTTTTGGCTTGTACTTTTCGGCATTGAGTGGTATGGTATAAACATGCAGGGGACATGCGAAAAAAAAGCGTCACCGTTTGTCATAATGATCTATGTATTCGGGTTGTTGTGGGCGATATTTAACCTCGGATTAATGGCGATAGCTGCCGTCGTGGAAGGGATCGGTCAAGATATTGATAATGCGGAAGATGACGGTAAGGATGATGTTCCCGTTAAGTACTTGCAGGAGGGAAAGGGGATAGATTCCGGACAATAGTTCGCCGCTCTCCGGTGGTACCGACAACTTTTTACACGAATAACACTATGGCTAACCCGGAATTATACATCAAACCTGCTCTGCCGGAAAAGATTTTCCCTTGGCAGGATTACAACCCGCAGACACGGGAGGAAATTGACTCTTTTTTTGAGAGTTCGGAGCTCCGCGTTATTAAAGAACGCATGGTAGACATGGGACGTCGTCTCTGGCAGCGAGAATATGTAGACGGCAACGGAGGTAATTTGTCCGTGCGAGTGGCGCAGGACCTGCTGCTTTGCTCACCCACACTTTGTTCTAAAGGATTTATGGAGGTAGAGGATATCTGTTTGGTGGATATGAATGCCGGGCAACTTTGTGGGCATCGACCGGCTACGAGTGAAGTAAAAACACACATAGCCATGATGAAAGAAGTGGGTGTCAATGCGTGCATTCATGCGCATCCTCCCTGCTGTAACGCTTTTCTTTTTGCCGGTATAACTCCGCCGAACGGCATTAATCCTGAAGCGGATATATTTTTAGGGCACATTCCTTTGGCACCTTACGGCACCCCCGGGTCGCTTGAAACAGCCCGAGCAGTTGCTGAAGCGGCACATCAGAGTACGGTTGTTTTCATGGAAAACCACGGAGTTATTACCGGGGCGCGTCATATTGAAGAAGCGGAGTGGTTTATGGAGAATGCGGACGCATATTGCAGGATGTTGCTGCTGGCATCTTTACACGGAGCCAAACTCAATCAGGTAGACGCCGCCGGAATTACGGATTTCCTAGCTATTCGGAAAAATATCGGTTACACAGTGCCTGAAAATCAACCCCTCTACAATACACGTACCTTCAACGGTTATACCATGGGTATTGCCGGGAAAAATCATACCCCTCAATAAATATGAAACTCCGTTTTACCAAAATGACCGGTGCGGGCAACGATTTTGTCATGCTCGATAACCGCGATCTTTCCCTCAGTCAATTCCTCACGCGCGAGAACATTGAGCGACTCTGTGATCGACGATTCGGCATCGGGGGGGATGGCTTGATTGCTGTAGAACCTGCCCGAGCCGACGGTGAAGTACGTATGCGGTATTACAACTCTGACGGAGGAGAAGCGGAGATGTGCGGTAACGGAGCTCGTTGCTTTACAGCCTTTGTGCGTCAACTTACCGGCGCAACACGCGAGGAACTACGTTTTGAAACACGTGCCGGTATGATTACCGGGCGTGTTCATGCTGACGGTTCAGTCACTGTGCAACTTACTAAACCCTACGGGATGAAATTGCGCGTCCTGCCGCCCTCGGAACTCCTTCCCGTACCGGTACATTTTTTGAATACCGGGGTACCCCACGCTGTCGCATTTGTGGATAACACGGATGATATAGATATTCTTAAGGTAGGGGCTTACCTGCGATATCATGAGGCTTTTGCCCCCGCCGGCACAAATGTTGACTTCGCTTGTATACTATCCCCGCAACACCTTAAATTACGTACGTACGAACGCGGAGTTGAGGGTGAAACATTGGCATGCGGTACGGGTATGACTGCTACGGCTTTGTTGCACGCGGAGCTGACCGGAGCTCCTTCACCTATCCGACTGGATGTGGCAGGCGGTTGTACTCTCGCCGTGGCCTTCGAACGTAAGGGTCCGGGTGAATACGATAACATTACCCTCACCGGACCGGCTACAGTCGTATTTGAAGGAAATATAGCTATCCCCCGGTAAAGTCCACACCTGTCCCAATAAACTCTACCGGAGGCGTGCTGATTTTTTAGCTGAGGCAATGCAACCACAGTTTAGCCTTTGCTTAAGCGTTGGCACCACACGAGCAGGAGCGCTAAATCGGCAGGGGTAATACCCGGGATACGAGCGGCCTGACCGATGGTGAGAGGACGCACCCGTTCCAAGCGTTGACGAGCCTCCGTCTTGAGGGCCCGGATAGCCGAATAATCCAATTGGGGAGGAATCTTTTTATTTTCTTGTTTAGCGAGGTGATGTGCGGCTGTACGCATACGCTCGATATGCCCCGCGTAGATAATTTCCGTTGCGACACTCTCTCGGAGCTCGGGGGAATCCGGGTACGGGAAAAAATCGGGGGGGAGGTCGGAGATACGGTTATTCGGGCGACGCAGCCAAAGGTCTAAAGGCACACCCTGCCATTTAGTACGACGACAGAAAGCGATGCCGCGATCGATAGCTTCTCGGCGAATCTGAGCTTCCGTCGCACGCGATGCATCGATAAGCCCGACTCGCGCGGCGGTAGCGGAAAGGCGTAAATCAGCGTTATCCTGACGCAGGAGGAGACGCATTTCGGCACGGCTGCTGAACATACGGTAAGGTTCATCCGTACCGCGTGTAACTAAATCATCCACGAGAACACCGAGGTACGCTTCATCCCGGCGAAGCACCAAGGGCTCCTCCCCGCGCAAAGAAAGCACGGCATTTGCCCCGGCAAGTAATCCCTGACCGGCAGCTTCTTCATAACCGCTTGTACCGTTGATCTGACCGGCAAAAAATAAAGAACGTACACGTTTTGTTTCCAGTGAAGGTAAAAGTTCCGTAGGCGGGACAAAATCGTACTCGACGGCATACCCCGGACGGATGATGTGTGCGTGTTCGAGTCCCGGGATACTATGAACAATTGCTTCCTGGACATCGAAAGGTAGGCTGGTAGACAGGCCGTTGAGGTAAAACTCGTCGGTACTTAAGCCTTCCGGTTCAATAAAGATTTGGTGCCTATTTTTATCGGCGAAACGAACGACTTTATCTTCGATACTCGGGCAATACCGGGGACCGACCCCCTTGATGATACCGGCAAAAAGCGGACTACGGTGTAAATTTGCGCGAATGATATCGTGAGTATGCTCATCAGTAAATGTAATAGCACACGGCAATTGACGAAATACGAAATCGGGTTCCGCGAAAAAATTAAGCGAGCAATGCGGTTCGCGGTTACGGAGAAGCAAATGCGAGGCTAAGCGGCTGAAATGCGGAGCCGATGTATCGCCCGGTTGGGACTCTAAGGAGGAAAAATCGACAGTACTCCCCAGCACACGTGGTGAAGTACCGGTTTTGAAACGCTGCAACGGGAAACCTAATTCAGCTAAACAAGCGGAGATACCACTGGGCGCACACCCTAATCTACCGCCCGGTAAATGCTCTCCACCGACATGCAGTAACCCGCGCATAAAAGTACCGCTGCACAAAACCACACTACGTGCCGCGATACGCTGATTCCAAGTAGTTACGACCCCTGCCGTACGCCCTTGCTCAACAACTATCTCCGAAACATCCCCCTGGAGAATATCCAGATTCGGTTGATTTTCGAGCACCCATTTCATGCGGGTACGATACGCAGATTTATCACATTGCGCACGAAGAGCACGCACACTCGGGCCTTTGGACGCATTGAGCACGCGAACCTGCAGAGCCGTCGCATCCGCATTCAGAGCCATAGCCCCGCCGAGTGCATCTATTTCGCTGACAATGTGGCCCTTGGCAAGTCCGCCGATAGCCGGATTGCAGCTCATTTGACCTATCGTATCGAGGTTCTGGGTCAACAGAGCAACACTCGCACCGAGACGTGCCGCCGCTAAAGCAGCCTCCGCACCGGCATGTCCACCACCTACTACAACTACATCGTATATCGGATTCATTTTTTTCGGACGAAGCTACGCGGTCAACGTGAGTACAAGCGTATGCAATATATCACGCACATCCGTAAGGGAGCTGACCAACCGGCGGTCAGCTTCGGCACATGCCAAGAGGTGTAACCTCGCCTTTTCAAGTGTCAATTTGCCGAGTGAACACGCCGTGCTGTAAATACCATAGCAACTCAACGTGCCATCCTTCTTTCGCGGGATCAATTTACGCGCATCCTCCGGTAATTCATTGAGCGCACGCTCAAAACTTTTGTACCCACGTTGGGGTGATAAACCGAACTCTTTAACTAATAGGCATGTACAGAATCTGCGTCGGACTACGGGAATGATAGCCGCGCGGATGATAGTGACCCCCTGTTCCCCGGCGGCGAGCTGTTCATTGAGTAAACGTACAGCACGACGGCTATCACTACGCTCTATGGCACGAGAAATTTCAAAAATGACACCCTGTCGGGATACCGGAATCATTAATTCGATATCTCGCTCCGTAACCGAACGACGCTCCGTACCTAAATAAATATCTAATTTGGTTAATTCACAGTTGATCTGGCGACTGCTTTCATTAACACGTTGAACAAAAAGTTCTAAGGCATCATTATCGAAAATAAGTCCGGTAGGTTGAGCGAGTTTGAGGACTAAAGCAGCTACTTCACTTTCCCAGCCTTCCCGCGATATATCTATACCGGAAAATTCCTGCGTAACAGCTAAAGTACATAATTTTTTGAAAAAACTACGACGTTTATCCGGTTCGGATGTATGAAGGATAAAAAAAGTATCATCCGGTAAATTCTGCAAAGTAGAAATTAATTCTTCCATCCCTTTCTGTACAGCTTCACTCCGTGCACCGCCGGGTGTGTCCCCCATAAATGTCACATTTTTTAACCATACAACTTTTCTACCTCCGAACATGTTGAACATCTGCAATGATTCACAGGTACGTCTCAATATTTGTACAGCTTCGTCTACTACAGATGCCGTACCGTCTATAATTTCATTCCCCCAATCATCACCTTTACCCGAAAGCTCCGCATATTTCTTCGCAGCCGCCGTCGCTACTGCTCCTTCATCACCTCCGTAAAATATAAAACTCTTCTTCTGTTCCGTCGCCATGCCCATAGTATACCACAATGAACAATTGTAAGCAAGCTGAACCGCTGCTCCTGCCGCCGAGCCGCAGGCTCGCTCGATGCCCTCCCCCCCGCCGCATTTTTGATTTTTGATTTTAGATCATAGCCATCCAATAGAACCACTTTTCGGACGGTATAACCCGCGTCATTTCTAGGATGGTCAATCCTTGCAGAAAAAGTTGGGTTTAGACATGTTTTTGGGCGGATGGAAGGGAATATCCGAGATGTCGCTCGGGGGAATTGGCAGTCGCATGTTTTTCTATTGGATAGCTATGATTTTAGATTTTTGATTTACCAATGATGCGCGCTCCGTTGCGCGGTCCCTCCACGGAAACGAGCCCACCCCCAACGCAAGCGGTGAGCAACGGTTCAGCGGCAGGGAGCGGCGGGTGTGGTAAGGGATGCTTTTTTTTGGGGGGGTGATTGAGAGGTCAGGTGTTTCCGTTGAGATTTTTTTGTGTGAAGGTTAGTTATGCTGCATGGGCGTTTTTTGCTTTTCTTTTGGGCGGGAATGTGCGATATTGGGGTATTGCCATGGCGGTGAATGAGAACAGTAATGCGGCATCGGTAGAGCGGGAGAGGGAGGTGTCGATACGGGCGTGGGGGATAATTTCTCGCATTTACAACGCGTTGTCGGAGCGGTGTCGACAGCCGATAGACGATGCGGTGTTGCAGCAGCTCAACCGCTTTTGCGTGAGGCTGGTGTTCTGTTTGTACGCGGATGACGCGGGACTCTTCGCGAAAGGGCAGTTTCTGGATTATCTGCGCCGCGCAAGTACGCCGGACGGCAAGCGCGCGCTTCTACTCACCCTTTTTCGAGCCCTCAACCTTCTGCCGGAGCAACGCGATCCGTTTGATGCCGCGTTGCTTGCATTTCCGCACGTGAATGGTGGTTTGTTTGCGGGGGTGGAGAAGGACTTCATGCCGCTGTTCGATGATGAATTGTGTGCTTTGATTGAAAACGAAGCCGCCGCCGGGTTCAACTGGGCAGACATTTCTCCCACCATTTTCGGTGGACTCTTCGAGAGCACCATTAACCCAAAAACGCGTCGCATGGGTGGAATGCACTATACGTCCGTGGAAAACATCCACAAAGTTATTGACCCGTTGTTCTTAGACGACCTGAAGTCCGAGCTTGCCGGCATTCTTGCGCGGAAGGAGAAATCCGGTACCGCTCGTGCGCGGAAGTTGAAAGCCTTTTGCAGGAAGCTGGCTTCCCTCACCTTCCTCGATCCCGCCTGCGGTTCCGGAAACTTTCTCACCGAGACCTTCATCTCTCTGCGGCGGTTGGAGAACGAAGCCCTGCACCACCTCGCCGATGGGCAGATGGAACTCGACCTCGGGGCACTCGTGTCCATCAATCAATTTTACGGGATAGAAATCAACGACTTCGCCGTAGCGGTGGCGAAGACCGCCCTGTGGATAGCCTCCGCTCAGATGTGGAAGAAGACGCAGGAGTTTACGACGCGCGAGCTGCCGGATTTTCTGCCGTTGGAAAGCTACGACAACATCCGGGAAGCCAATGCCCTCGCCGTGGATTGGACGGAGAACGTACCGGGGCAGCACCTCGACTACGTCATCAGCAATCCTCCGTTTGTGGGGGCTCGGTTTATGGAGAAGACGCAGAAAGCTGACCTCATGAGCGCTTTTCGTGGTGTTCACGGAGCCGGTGACCTCGATTACGTCGCTTGTTGGTTTCTCCGTGCCGCGCAACTCATGCAGGCAGACCCCGCCGTACGCACCGCGCTGGTCGCTACCAATTCTGTCGTGCAGGGGCAGTCCGTTGCACTCCTGTGGCGTCCGTTGACGGAGAAATACGGCGTGCGTATCGACTTCGCCTATCGCACATTCAGGTGGACGAACGAGGCAAGGGACATGGCTGCAGTACACTGTGTGATCGTGGGCATGACGGCACAGGAACCGAGCAAATGTATCATTTTCAATGAGCAAGGGGAGCCCCACCCGGCATCACAAATCAACGGCTATCTTGCCGACGCGCCGAATATTTTCATCGACAAGCGGAGTCGCCCGCTCTGTGATGTGCCGGAAATGGGAACCGGTAATCAGGTCATCGATGGCGGGAATTACCTTTTCACGCCGGAAGAAAAAGAAGCCTTTTTGAAGAAGGAACCCGGTGCAGCTCCGTATTTTCGGCAATGGCTGGGAGCACGTGAATTGCTCCGCGGGGAGAAACGCTACTGTTTGTGGTTGGGCGATGCATCTCCTACTACGTTGCGTCAACTGCCGCATTGCACGGAACGAATCGGACGAGTGCGTGCTTTCCGCCTGAAGAGCAAGCGAGAATCCACCTTACGTTTGGCAGAAAGACCGAGAAATTTTCAGATAGAAAATATGCCGCAGGGGACATATATCGTGGTTCCGGTTACCTCCTCGAAACGTCGCGAGTACATCCCCATCGCGTTTTCAGACGGCAGTGTTCTTTGCAGCGACGGAGTAAAACTTGTTCCCGATGCCGGTCTCTACCACTTCGGCATACTTACTTCCGCCATGCACATGGCATGGATGCGTACCGTTGCCGGGCGCTTAAAAAGCGACTACAGCTACTCAGTCTCTATCGTTTACAACAACTTCCCGTGGCCGGAACCCACAGCCGCACAGCATAAAAAAATTGAGGCGTGCGCGCAGGCTGTGCTCGACACCCGCGACAAATACCCCGACAGCACCCTCGCCGACCTCTACGACCCGCTGTTGATGCCGCCGGAGTTGCGTAAAGTCCACAAAGCACTGGATGCAGCCGTGGATGTCGCATACGGGCGAAAGTTTCTGGATGAAGTCTCACGCGTGGCGCACCTTTTTACGCTGTACGAACGGCTGAACCGCTGAACCGCTGAACAGCAGTCCTGCCTCAATGCCCGCCTCCCTTCCGCATTTTAGATTTTTGATTGAAATTCTAGGCGCTGCCGTGGCGCAAGGATGTTTTACGAAGCAAAGCCGAGAAGCATCGCCGGCGTTGGGGGGTCCTTCCGTGGTGGGACGCGCGACGGTGTGCGCTAAAAGCTCTGATCAAAATTTATGGTACGGGGAGTTGGCGAGTAAAGTATGGGTACGGTAGATTTGCAAGAGGATTATAGCAGAAAGGTACCCGATGTGTTAAGTTTGAGATTTTACACATACACTAAAAACACATCTGTCCCGAGAAAGATATGAGCTTTGCAGAGGGAGATGATTTTGATGTAGGAAAATGCGGTGGTGATCAAGTACGAGGTACGAAGAACGAGTGAAGGAGTTAGGCGCAACGGAGTTGCGCAGGTGGAAACGATGAACGTAAAGCAGGAACGATGCGAGAGAACTAAATTCATGCACCCGTAAGGTTGAAGTCCCCTTGGTACGCAGAGCGTTTGCAACACGCATGGAAATGAACAACGTGGCAATTCTCGAAAATTTTAATTTTATTGGGACAGGTGCGACTAAAAAGCGAATCCGCTCGAGAAATTCGGTACGGAGCAGTGGTTCAGATTCTTATGGCAGCGGAGCTCCAAGTCAGTCCGGCTCCGAAGGTTACCATCAGGACAATATCTCCCTTTCCGACTCGTCCGGAACGTAAAGCTTCATCTAAGGCGATAGCACAGGCGGCACCGGATGTATTGCCGTATTTTTGCAAATTAACGAAGACGCGTTCCGGTGGGATACCTAAGCGTTGAGTGACAGCATTGATGATACGTAGGTTAGCTTGGTGGGGGATAACGAGTGCAATATCCTCCGGTTTGATTCCGGTGCGTTGGATCAGTGAGAGAGCGGAATCCTTCATGTGGGCTACGGCATGCCGGAATACTTCGTTGCCGCGCATGGCTAAAGTGTAAAGTTTTTCGTGGATATTTTCTTCCGTAGTCGGGATAGCAGAGCCGCCGCCCGGTACAAGAAGGAGGTCCGCAAGAGTACCGTCCGACCCTATATCCGAAGCTAAGACAGCGCTATCACCCGGTTCTCCGCTACCTGTACGGAGGATAGCAGCCCCCGCTCCGTCTCCGAATAATACACATGTAGCCCTATCTTCCCAGTTAACGATGTGACTGAGTTTTTCGGATGAGATGATGAGTGCGGTACGAGCTTGACCGCAACCGATAAATTGGACGGCAGTTTTTAGGGCAAAGAGGAAACTGGAGCATGCAGCCGATATATCAAAAGCCGCCGCATTTACGGCACCGATGTTTGCTTGGACATAGCAAGCGGTCGACGGGGTAAATGTATCCGGTGTAACAGTTCCGACGATGATGAGATCGAGCTCCTCCGCTTTTACACCGGCGGCTTCCATTGCACGTTTAGCCGCGTGAGTTGCCATATCACTCGGTTTTTCATCCGGTGCGGCTATCCGTCGTTCTTCGATTCCGGTCCTTTCTACTATCCATTCATTGGATGTATCAACCATCTTTTCTAAATCGGAATTGGTCAATCTGTGTTCCGGTACGTATGAACCCGTTCCGATGAGTGCCACCGGTAATCGTTTGAAGGGCTTTGTTAAATCATTCATCCTGCTGTATATCCGGTTGTTTTTTACGAGAGGGTACTTACCGCCACCCGCGCGTTCATTGTACCATATTCTACCACTGAATGCAAGACAGATGAAGCGCAATCCACATCTGTCCCAAGAAGGATATGAGCTTTGCAGAGGGAGATGACCTTGATGCAGGAAAACGCGGGGGTGATCAAGTACGAGGTACGAAGAACGAAGGACGAAGGACGAAGTGAAGCCGCAATGCCTCCCAACCCCATTTACGATTTTTGATTGACGATTTAAGAATCTAGCACACTCCGTTGCGCGATCCTTCCACGGAAGGAGCCCCCCAACGCAGGAGGTACGACACAGCTTTGCATTGTAAAAAAACCTTGCGCCACGGCAGCGCCTAGAATATCAATCAAAAATCTAAAATCAAAAATCAAAAATGCGGCGGGGGGGAAGGCGCGGCGGGCATTGCGGCGGGGTGGCACGAGCAGCGGTTCAGTCTTGGTCCGAGTCCGGTGAATATATCCCATGGGATCGTACCGGCTAGGCGTGCTAATTCTTCCACCTGTTGGGATGAACCGATAAGTTCTGCTTCATCACCGGTCTGTACCTCGGGTACAGCACTAACATCCGCCATGATTTGATCCATCGTTACACGTCCCAAGGTAGGACATTTCACGCCGCGAATACACACACACACACCTTTGCCGGAAAAACAGCGACGCCAACCGTCCGCGTACCCGATACCGATAGTGGCGACGCGAGTAGGTGCGGAAGTCATGTAGGAACGACCGTAGG
Source organism: uncultured Akkermansia sp. (assembly GCA_964545935.1). Taxonomy (GTDB): domain Bacteria; phylum Verrucomicrobiota; class Verrucomicrobiia; order Verrucomicrobiales; family Akkermansiaceae; genus Akkermansia. The sequence goes on from CAZJIH010000017.1 coordinate 18,458, forward strand.
AGACACCGTGTTCCGGTGGTAAAGTACGCACCAACGTAACTGTTGCAAGGAGACGCAAAGTCGGTCGTAACTCTTTTGCCTGAAGGCACGGTACAGGGGAAACTCCGTAGAGCATGAGCCCCGGACGCACCATATTCGCACAGGGAATTTTAAAGCGTAGGATACCGGCACTGGCAGCTAAGTGCACAAAATGCAATTCGGTGTGTTGCGCTATTTCGTTCACACACTGCTCAAAAAGCCGAATCTGCGAACGGGAAAACTCCTCATCTTCGTCCGCGCACGGCATGTGCGACATCACACCCTCCACACGCAGATGCGAGAGAGAGCTCAGTTGAGGCAGGAGGGAGCCGAGCTCCTCCGGAAGGAAACCTTCTCGTCCCATACCCGTATCGAAAGCTAGATGCACGGGTAAAACGTGCTGCATACCTGCCGCAATGTTCTCGAAGTGCTGAGCTTCCTCCCATGATGAAAGAGTAACTCCCCAACCGCGACGCGCGATTTCCTCTCGTTCACCGGGTGCGCTCGGTCCGAGTAAAAAAGGGGGCGTTTTACTACTGACGGCGGCTACGCGTCTCGCCTCTGCCACATTAGCTACACCGAAAAAAGACGGACTCACTTCATCGAGCGCACGCACAACTTCTTCCAAACCATGTCCGTATGCGTCCGCCTTCACTACGGGCATCACCCGTGCATCACCTACAATACTGCGCACCACTCCGAAGTTGTGCACTACCGCACGGGTATCCACCTCCACGCGAGCTCTGGGAAGGCTCTCTTCCATGACACACCACGTACCTACCTCAATACCAATCCCTTATTTTGTAATTCTTTCGTCGAGCTTTGCCCGTACCTTTGCCTCAATTTCAGCGTAAAGCGTCGGATTCCTGCGCAATTCCTCCTTTGCTGCATCGCGTCCTTGGGCAAGTTGGGAACCACCGTAGCTGAACCACGAGCCCCGTTTTTGGATGATATCGTATTCTAAGGCGAGATCGATGAGACTGCCGACGGAGGAGATACCTTCGTTGTAGATGATGTCGAATTCACATTCGGTAAAGGGAGGAGCAACCTTATTCTTTACTACTTTGAGCTTAGTACGGTTACCCGCCACAGCACCATCCGTACCCTTAATTTGCCCGATGCGTCGGATATCGCAACGCACGGACGCGTAGAATTTCAGCGCCCGCCCGCCGGGAGTTGTTTCCGGATTCCCGAACATAACACCTATCTTCTCGCGTATCTGGTTGGTAAAGATACACACAGTGCTTGCCTTGGCTATCAGCGAAGTCAATTTACGCAGAGCCGCGCTCATAAGCCGAGCCTGTGCCCCCACGGTGCTGTCCCCTATGTCTCCCTCAAGTTCCTGACGTGTAACCAGTGCCGCTACGGAGTCAACCACAACGACATCAATCGCATTGGAACGTACCAAAGCTTCACATATCTGCAAAGCTTCTTCGCCGCTTCCGGGTTGCGATACGAGCAAATCATCTAAATTAACACCCAGCTTAGCCGCATACGATGGGTCCAGTGCGTGCTCTACATCAATAAATGCTGCCAAACCGCCGGCTTTCTGAGCCTGCGCGACAACCGTGAGTGTAAGTGTCGTTTTACCGGAGGACTCCGGACCGAATACTTCCACTATCCTGCCGCGCGGGAAACCACCTACACCTAAAGCACGATCTATGAGTAGATTACCGGTCGGTATAGCATCTACCTGTAAGGTTTTACGATCCCCCAGCCTCATGATGGCTGTCTCCCCAAAGTCTTTCTGAATCTGTAACATAGCCGCATCTAACGAACGTTGCCGTTGTGCGCGCATATTTTCTTCCTCTGATGAATTCTCCTTGCTCATACGCCGTTAAGTTTACATCATTTTTTTACATTTGCAAGTAAAAATTTTCTTCCCTTCATGTTACCTGAAGATGTATAATAACCCTATGCAGGAAAGTCAAACTATAGCTCAGGTCGCTGCCGCTTCCGGTTTATCCGCCGCTACCCTCCGTTTTTACGAAGCTGAAGGTATTATACCGCCTGTACCTCGCGATGGCTCAGGTAACAGATGCTACGGCGAATACGAAATAAGCCGGGTCAATACAATACGTTGTTTACGCGCTGCGGGGTTATCCCTCCCGGATATGAAACGTTATTTTGCCATGGTCGATGAAGGCGAGGAAACTTTACGCGAACGACGTAAATTGATGCTTGAAACAAAGGAACGTTTATCAAATCAATTGGAAGAGTTACAACGTTGTATGTGCTACCTCTCCCTTAAATTAGAACATTATGACCGAGTTATAGACGCATTAGCACACGGTAAAACCCCTCCGACCTTCTCTGTATCTCAACTGAATCATTGCTTCCGTAATCCTTAAAACATAGACCGATGCACTGAAGGATTTCGTGGTGGACGATGAGCATTGTGGGTGGACGGTCAGGTTCAGTCTTGCTATTTGTGGGGAACTGTGCTAGGATAGGTGAGCGATGATCACGGAGCGTCAGGGGTTGCAGGAGTGGGCAGTACGAGCCCGTGCTCAGAAACCGGAGCGTACGGCTCTGGATTTGGAAGCGGATAGTTTGCACCGCTACCGGGAGCGCCTTTGTCTCATTCAGTATGCGGATGAGAGTGGGACGGAAATCATTGACCCGCTGGCATCGGATGACATGCAACCGTTTATCGATTGGTTAGTCGGTGCTCGGGTCTGGATGCACGGAGCGGATTACGATATTTCGCTTTTGCGCCGGACATTCGGCAAATTACCCGCTATGGTTCTCGATACCCAAGTAGCCGCTCGTCTACTCGGATATGAACAATTCGGACTTGCGGCACTCATCGGACATTTTTTCGGTATTCAATTGAGCAAAGGGAATCAAAAAGCAGACTGGGGGAAGCGTCCTATTCCCGAAGCCATGCAGGTTTACGCTCTGGGGGATGTTAAGTATATGCTTAAGTTGGCGGATTGTTTGGTAAGTGAATTACGGACACTCGATAGGTATAATTGGTTCGCGGAAAGCTGTGAATACTACATAGAACAGGCACGTCAACGCGAAAATACACATACTGCCGAGCCATGGCGTATTCGCGGTAGCGGTACCCTGACACGTCGCGGGCTTGCGGCTCTGCGAGCACTGTGGTATTGGCGCGATAATGAAGCACGTGAAGCGGATAAACCGGCTTTTATGGTGTGTTCTAACGAAGAACTTCTTCGGCGGAGTGTTGTATTGCAGGGGTTCGGTGAACCGCCTCCGCCCCGCGGTAACAGAAAACGTATCACGCGATATAAAGCGGCTGTGCGGCATTTCCGGCTTCTCGATGAATATGAGTACCCCCTAAAACGGATTCCCGGCGTGCGAAAACAGGTCGACGCAGGCTATGAACACAGACTCGAACACTGGTTGAATAAACGGGATAGCATCGCGTTGCAGCTCGGTATCGACGCCTGTCTCATTGCTTCACGTGCACAGGCGGAGTCTATCGCGGGGGACGAAGCTGCCGGCTTGGGAGCACTGATGCATTGGCAACGTGAACTCCTGCTATCGTAGCCGAATCCGTAACATCGTATGTCTTCCCGCCTTTCCGTCCGCAAACGCTCCGCCTACGTTGAATTAAGGCGCGTACTTGCTCTCATGCTACCGCTCTACTTGGCAAACCTGATGAGCATAGGCATGGGAGTAACCGATACTATTATCGCCGGAAGAGCGGGAACATCTGCCTTGGCAGCCGTAGCTCTCGGTACCTCGGTTACAGCACCTATTATGGTTTCCGTAGGTGCGGTTTTAGGTATGCTCGGCCCTATGGTCGCTCGCTGTATAGGAGCCGGACAGGAAGGACGTGTCGGTTTACTGTTGAACAGCGCAAAGTGGCTCAGTGTGGTACTCATGGTACCGGAATTCCTCTTACTTTACGCGGGTAGTATGGTATTCCCGTATATTACGGACTCCGCGAGTACGGCGCAGGAAGCCGGTAACTACGTCACTTTTGTGATGTACGCTATCCCGGCATCTCTCCTTATGCGTGTGGTACAGGGATGTTGGGAAGGCTATGCCCGAACTCGTCCGGCTATGGTGGTATGTTTTCTCGGTTTGTTGCTCAACATTCCTCTCAACTATGCCTGTGTACTCGGGTGGTGGGGATTCCCTGCACTCGGCGGCGCAGGTTGCGGTCTGGCTACTGCCATCGTGCATTGGTTGATGTGCCTGGTTTTGTCGGGGATGCTCCTGATGTCGCGTCGCCATGCTGCGGTAGCACGCCATTTGCTTTCTCTGCGTCTCCGCTCGGGTATTTTCGTATGGCGTGTGCTCCGTCCGGGTTTACCTTTGGGTGTGGCCTCCCTGTGTGAAATGAGTTATTTCTGCGTTATTACCTTCGTGATTGCGCCTCTGGGGGCACAAATGGTTAGTTCTCAGCAAATCGCTATCAACATTTCGAGTATATTGTTCATGTTTCCCCTGAGTTTAAGTGTAGCTGTCTCCATTCGCGCAGCTCATCACGTCGGCGCACGAAACAGCCGTGCCTTCCGTTCGATGGTTAGCTCGGTTTCCCGCTTTATGTATGCCGCAACCCTCGTCTTTGTTGTGGCTATAATTGTCTGGCGTAAAGAAATTATCTCCCTTTACACATCCGACCCCACAGTCCTCGCTACAACATCTACCTTAATGGTACTCTGCGCTATTTACCAGTTTTCGGACGCGACACAGGCACTTATGTCAGGCTTACTGCGAGGTTGCCACGACACATCCGTCATCACTTGGGCAAATATCTGCTGCTACTGGTTTTTCGGGTTCCCTCTGTCTGTTATACTTATTCGCACGGATTGGCTCTTTCTGGCTATGGGCCCTCAAGGCGCATGGTGGAGTTTTATCTTTTCGCTTTCTCTCATCGCCTTCGTATTCCATCGCCGATTTATCTCTACTTCCGATAAAATTTTTCCTCGTTTGCCGGCTCATTCCCGATAAATTTCCGATCTCGGACGTGCCGGTGCTCAAGCGCACCCCACGCAAGCTCGGTACGGATTACAGCATGGGCGGCAGGATACTGAAGCACGCACGGACAGGTTTTTCTTCGGATGTATGATAAAGCATTGACAAAGCAGGATAAATTTGGTAGACTGGTGGGAGGAGAGAATATGGCAAAATTGAATGTACAGGGACAGGAGAACCTAGTAAAGCCCGGGTTTTATATGCCTAATCGTCTGAGTATAGAAGCTGGGAAAGCGCTGCACCACATGTTGGAAGGGAGGGTATGTTATTTGGTAGACAGTACATTTCCGCCGGCACCGGAGATCATGGAGTATCTGAAAACGAAAGACATATCGATAGAATACTTTGATTTTCGTCATACGACATCGCGTGCGGTACGGGAGCAAATCCTTGCGCACATGAATACCGGGCGTAGTGTAGTTTTTTTACCCGGACAGGTAGCAAAAACACGGGGGACTTTGGCAGATGTACCCTCGCCGTTTCTGAAACACTTAGGGAGTTTGCACATTGCGCCTGTTCCTGTATTTCTGGGATATTACGGCGATACCCTTACCAACCTATACCGCGATAACGCCGAAGAGGGATGCTGTGAAGAATTTCACATACTGCGCAAATTAGCACCCGGACCACAGACCGGGGAAAGACTCTTGGGGGCATGGATGGAAAAGGGGGAAGAACTTTTTTCCGCGCGTCCATTGTTAGAAGGATCATTGACCACCCGGATTGTACATACGATGTGTGCACACCCGCATACAGAGATAACGGACGGGTTGAGCGGCATGGTATTTTCGAATTACAAGTTACTTGGGGTAGCGATGACCATTGCGCGTGTGTTAAAGAAGCGTGGGGAGCGGCGCGTGGGAATCATATTACCTCCCGGACCTGCCGGTACACTCGCGCTCATCTCGTGTTTACTGGCGGGAGTAACCCCGGTGATGATCAACTATGCTTCATCCCGCGCTGCCTTCGAAAGCACGGTACGCCAAGCTCAACTCAAAACCTTTATTACGGCGCGTAAGTTTATAGAAAAGCTGCCCGGTTTTCCGTGGCCGGCTGAGGAGCAACTTCTTGTGGCAGAGGACCTGCTGCATAAGCTATCCAAACCTGCCCTCCTCGCGAATGTGCTACTCGCGCGGGCGGCGCCGGCATCCCTGATATGTAAGATGTACGACACCGATGCGCACCGGGGAAGAGATGAAGCCGTGATGCTTTTTACCTCCGGTTCTTCCGGCGAACCTAAGGGAGTAGCACTTACCCACCGGATGATATTGGCGAATGTGGCACAATGCGCTTGTCGTATAGACTTACACGATGAACGTTTTTTGGGGAGTTTGCCTATATTTCACAGTTTCGGACTTACCGTAACGCTGATGCTTCCCCTGCTGTGCGGGTATCCTATCTACACCTATCCGAATCCGACTGACGCACGCACGCTCTGTGAATTAACGGTAAAACATCGTCTGACACTACTCTGTGCTACCCCCACATTCGCACGAGCCATGCTCCGGCGGGCAAATGAAAAGACCTTCGCGAGTGTACGGTGTTTCATAGTAGGGGCGGAAAAATTGCAGGAGGATGTAGAAAAAGGATTTGAGGAAAAATGCGGTGTAAGATTAATGGAAGGATACGGACTGACCGAGGCAACTCCCGTGTGTTCGGTAAATGTAGCGGACGCGCCGCCTGTACCGGGATCGGCTTTTTATGTGCCGGGACTCGTCAAACGCAGCATCGGCGCACCTCTCCCGGGTATTGCCGTCCGCATCACGGATGTAGACGATGATTCACGTGTACTCCCCAACTCCGAACGCGGAATGATCTGGTTCCGAGGAGCGAATATCTTCAGCGGATACGTCGGTAAACCGGAACTTAACGCCGACATCTTTCGAGACGGATGGTTTAAGAGCGGGGATATCGGACAGCTCGATCTTAACGGTTTCATCACCCTCGGCGGTCGCCTCTCCCGCTTTTCTAAAATCGGAGGAGAAATGGTGCCGCATGAAGCTATAGAACAGGCGATCGGTCAAATCTTACGGCTTAACCCCGAAGATGGTCTCAAAATAGCGATTACCGGGGTGGTAGATAAACAAAAAGGTGAAGCTTTGGTGCTGCTTTCCGCCTTGTCCGAACACCAACGAAGCTCCCGGGAGCGTGAAATACTTAACGATATACGCGCTCAATTAGCCGCGCGTGACTTGCCTAACCTCTGGGCACCACGTTACCTCGTACCCGTGGAGGCTATACCTGTGCTCGCAACCGGTAAACTCGACTTACGCGGTTGCCGCTTACTCGCGGAAGAAGCGCTGTGAACCGCCGGTCGGTCGTTGAACAACCGCTCACGCCGCAGTTCCCCCTCTGGGTCGCATTTTGCAGATTTTTTTGCTGTATCGAAATAAAATTGCTTGGTGTCGGCGTAGAAGATGTAGTATAATACGGGCAGATGGCAGGGAATACCTTGAAAGAGAAGTGGCGTAGCACACCGCACAGACCGGGTGTATACCTGATGCGCGGGGAGGGTGGGCGCGTTATTTATGTGGGAAAAGCCAAAGATTTACACCGCCGCCTCGCAAATTATTTTTCCCCTTCAC
>CAZJIH010000018.1:0-25556 GCA_964545935.1 uncultured Akkermansia sp.
TCGTGGTACCGAGGAGCTGAACCGGACGGTGAAATGTTGGCACGCCCGGCACTCAGAGCTACACCGAGTACGACTTGGTCGTCTTTGAAAGCCGTTTCCAGACCCAGTGTACCGCCGATTTCCGTGCGGTGGTAGCCGCGTCCTTGAGCGTCCTGATCCAGTCGATTATTTTCCGCGTATCCGGTGATATAGGCACCCACACGATTTTTCGTCGAGATAGTTTGCCCACTGCCGATGGCACCTCGCAGACGCCGCAGGTGCGCCATGTTACCTTCCGTCTGACTCGAAATAGCCGTGGCAAGTTCAGCGCCGATGTGAGAGGTGCCGTCCAGTCGATCTATCACGAGAACAATTTCGCCATCGCGCACTTCGATGTGTGCTTTTCCGAGCATGTCGGGGTCACTCAGAGCCGAAAGTTTCAGTGCAGACGCTAAATCCGCGTCAAAGTTTCCCGAGACCAGAGTATAGGTTTTACCGTATACCAGACCCTCCCAAGCGCGCAGATCAAGTCGAGATGGGTCACCGCTTGCGGAAATACTTGTAGCTCCGGTCAAGTCGAACACGCCGCCGGTGAGAGCGAGTGTACCGCCACCGAAGGTGAAATCACCGGTGTAAGCACTGCCGCCGGAACCGATGGTGAGGGTATTCCCGCTCGCGAGTGTATACCCGGTGGTGCTACTCACGCTCGCGCCCGAGTTGAAGGCGAGCTGTTTTACACCACTCGCATTCTCCAACACGGATTGCCCGTTCATTGTCACGCGGGCAGCGATGTTGTTGTGGTTTGCGTCGAGGGTAGCACCGTTCACAACCACATTGCCGCTACCGAAGGCGTTCGCGTGCCCTGCTTTCAGCGTACCCTCTTTCACGGTGATGTTACCGGTATAGTCGGAGTTGTCGGTTTCAATAGCCAACGTCCCTTTGCCGGTCTTGGTAAGCGGAGCCGTACCACGAACATGCCCGAGCGTTTTCTCGTCGACATTGGTGAAGGTGGTGGTCTTGCCGTCTCCTACCTCTACCTCAATAGACCCGGGGGTCACATTCCCCTTTATCTTTACATCATCTGCATCGACAAATTTGACTCCATCGAGGTCGTAGAAGTTATGGTCAGGAACATCCCCTTCCGGTTTCCACTCATGCCCTGATTCATTCGTCCAGACTTCGGTGCTTCCTTGCCAAGTCAAATTCGCTTTTTCACCGACTATTGTAAGCGTTAGACTCGTCGGTTTTAATTCGAGATTGAACTCCTGCCGAGTATGCAATCCTTCCAAGGCTTTAATTGCTAAGGACTTGGCATCGCTGCCGTCCCCTAAGCCCTTGTAATTAAGTAGAATATGTTCACCGGATTCCCACGTCAGCACGCCGTCGCCTATGTCGAGCAGTGTTTTATTTGTGGTGGTCGTAAAGGTATCCACGTTGAGTGCGTCGAGTTTGGTGGGATCATAAGCCAGTTCACCGCCGTCTGCCACCAACTCACTTACTGTCAAAGACGCACTCGGCTCATCCTGCGTATTCAACCTACCGCCCTGTGCTACGCTCAGTTTGCCCTGTACCGATGAGTCTTTGGCTGTTACGCTGAGTGTTGAACCTGTGCCCAGTGTTACATCGCCGGCGATGGTACCGCCTGACAATGTCACATCCAATCCGGAACCGGTAAGTGAACCGGTGTATGTGCCACCGCTCTGTACCTCGAATTGTTTGCCGGCTATACTGCCGGTGACGTGTAAGTTACCGCCGCGCTGCACCGTTGTCTTACCGGTGTAGGTATTCGCGGCGGAGAGAGTGACGTTGCCGTTCACTGCCACACCGCCATTGCCGCTCAGCACACCTGCTACCGTGCCGCCCTTCAACTCGGCATCCTGCGCCAAGTTCAGTGCTCCGTTCAGCGTCCCGCTGTCCAGCACCAACTTGCCGGCGTAACTCCCGCCGTTTTCTACTGTAGCTGTCCCGGCTATGTGCAGCTCATTTGTCAATGCCTTACTCCCCATGTCGAGGGTGCCACCGCTCACGGTCACTGCTCCGAGTCCCAGAGCTCCGGTGTTGCCGACAACCAGCTTACCCGCCTTCAGTTCCGTGCCCCCGGTATAGGCGTTGTCCGTGTTGATCTCGAGCGTACCGGCACCTTCTTTGGTGAGTTTTACCTGCGAGCTCGGGATGTCCACATCCGTGATCTGCCCGCTTCCCATGAACCGTACCGTACCCGAGGCATTATTCACCAAGATATCTTTAGGACGCACCGTTCCCGAAATGCTCACATCTGCCGCGCTGTTGAAGACTACGCTGTCGCCCGTGTAGAAATTTTTGTCATCTACCGAACCGGACCAGTGACCGTCCTTATTCCCGGCACTGTCCGCCCATGTTCCGTTACCGTTGCCCCAAGTGAGTGTCGTCGGCTGTCTATGAGCCGGTTCCGGTGCCGCCGCGCCTCCCTTCGTATCGTAGATGAGCGTTATTGTATTCCCATTCGTTGAAAGATAGACATCGCCGCTTCCTGCCTTATCGCCGACAGTCTCGGAACTTGCCTTCCCCGTAATTTTCGGCATACCGGCTTCGCGTTTCCACTCCCCACCCGTCTTGTCAAATTCCAGCAACTTGTATTTCCCCGCAGCAAGCGAACCGTCAAATTCGATGTCAAATACCGTCCCCTCCCGACTCGTGAAGGTACCGGGACCGAGGATATCGTTATAATCATCAATTTTCGGGAGATGGAATTTCAACGAGACAATTGGTGTCTTTAGATTCTCCTTGCCCACATTGAACGTCCACGTACCCCCCGTTGACTCTAGGGTATGGGCGTAGATTGTATTGGTGCCGCTAAAACTCGCGTTAGAGATAAACACCTCCCCGGAGCCACAGTCAGTTTCATCTCCATACTCGTCAAAATGTAATGGTTGATGGGTGAAGATAGTAGAATCTTTCATCACCAGTTTAGCTGCATCTCCGACCTTGACACTGTATTGGGGCGCATCCTTACAGACTGATGTTTCAAAATCCTCACCATACGTCACAAGCTCTTCTCGTGTCACCTGTAATCTTATGCCATCTTCCAGCACCAGTGTACCGTCGCATACTTGGACATACCATGTGTAGATATTCCGGGAATTTTCTATTGCCCGTTCCATTGCGTCAGAATCCAATGTTACATTATCCTTGGCCAATATTGCCTTCAGGTCTTCCTCTGTATGTTTCCCGGAAAAGATAACTGTACCATTGAAACGAGTACTACCATCCTTAGCAGGTACCAAATGGTCTTTATCACCATTAATGTAAAGGGCACCGACGACATCTACGCCGTCATAGCATTCAAACTTTTGACCATCCTTGACCTTAATTACTAAGCCGTATCTATCGAACTCACTAGGAGAATTCGATGAATACACGATACTCCACGCGTCCACGCCAATACCCCAGAGTTCGTAATACAACCATTGCTTCGATCGACCTCTGACAGTTTGACGATGCCAGTTGCCTCGCACTTCCACATTGCCATTGCTCTCAAAAACAAGGTTGCTGCAATCAACCGTCGCATAGGGAGAGCTGTCGTAGAACATTCCATCAGCTTCTTCCTCTGCCACCTCCGTTATGCCGACATAATTCCCTGTTATCTTAACATCACCGCAGTTGCGAAAAACGAGACCGCTGTCTACATGCATTGTCGTTCCTTCCCAGCTTCCCCCTGAACCTATACTACGGTTGTCACATATCGAAACATTTTCTACATTATCAAAAATGCAGGTGTTTATGCTTTCGGGATCATAATTGAATCCACCGGTGACATAAAATAAAGCCGCATTTTCTACTGTATTTCCCGACATCTCGAACGCCTTGCTGTCCCGGAGAGTAAAGGCACCGTCCAGACTCAAGACACCGGCATCATACGACATATCATTTCCACCGGCGGCGTGATTATTCAGGAAATGCAGTTCCTCAGTTATCGTGTAGGGGGGACCATCTGGGAACTGTTTCTTAAACGCGTCAGTCGCGCCGTTTTGAAGGTCCTTAAATTCAACTGCCCCGGAGAGGGTTGACAACGAAGCCACTGCGCAAGCTGCCAATAATGCAGAGCGAAGTGGAAGTGGTATGTGTAACTTCATAGTTTGTAGTGATTATGATTGAACTGTGATGCACCCCGTACCGTCAGGGGTGCGCAGGAACAAGTATACGTATTTTTAATACGTATCTCTCGCATGATAATCTATTGATATTAAATGGTCAGCAAAAATGATAAGGCATTCAAATTTTGCCCTCTGGAAAAGGAATTCGTCCCCTACACCTTTGAAAAAAAGACAAAAAAAATTTAAAAAAGACTTGACGCACGTATTAAAAATACGTACGCCTGAACCATAGACATCACATCTGTCCCGAGAAAATTGGGGACTTAGAGGAGGGAGATGACTCTATGGCGGGAAGAGGCGTGGGAGAGCGAGTACGAAGGACGAAGGACGACGTGTGAAGTCAAACAGATAGGCGCAATGGAGTTGCGTGGGTACGGCGGGAGGGAGCACAAAGCCGAAATGATACGTTGGGGAAAATCCATGCACCCGTGAGGTTGAAGCTCACTTGGTACGCAGAGCGTCTGTAACACGCATGGAAATGAGCATTGCGGCGATTTTTGAAAATTTTATTGGGACAGGTGAGACAAATTAACGTTTACCACGGCAGATACGACGGAGACGCAGACCAGTGATAAGGATGGGGAGAAGCCCCATAAAGAAGAGGTAGAAGCCGTTGCGAGAGATAGTAGAAATTGAACCGGCGTCAGTTTCTTGGTCGATACGGCCGAGAGGTAAAGCTTGGCGTTGAGCGAGGAAGAAGCCGTGGTACTCGTTAAGGCGAGCATCTTTGCGGGCGGTTTTAACCCCCTCACTGATAGCGACGAGGCGGCGATTGGAGAAAAAGAACTCGAGTGGGAGAGCATTTTTTGAAGGGGGACGCTGCTCGAGTTGAGCGGAAAACTCGTTTAATTTTTTTTCATCGAGGCTGAAAGCAACTTCACGGAGGCGGCGAAGGATAGCTTTAGCTTCGCGGGCACTGTGCGCGGTCGTGTTAAACAAGAGTGCGACACGCTGGATAAAACGGACATCTTCATCGCTACCGTGAACCTTGAGTTCATCGCGGAGGCTGTTGATGTTACGATTTTCTTGTTCCCAGAGATTACCGCGACTTTGAAGGACAAAAATCATCTCGAAGGAATAGCGGAGGGGGCAAAATTCGGCGATGAGGGGGACAGGTTTGGTAAGGATATCGTGCGACGCTTCATCTTGGTAAGCGACGCGGTGGCGTAAATTGGAAAGAGCTTGCTCGATACCGGACGGTAAGAAGTGAGGGACATCGGGCGTGAATTCATTCATTTCCTCAAAACGGATGAGAGCTCCTGCCAAAAGAATCTGCGGCACCAAGAGGAGAGGAACAATATTCAAAGCCGCACGCTCTGAACGCACAAAAGCCGAAACCAACAAGGAAAGAGAAATCCCCACAAAGGCGGTCAGAACCATCACTCCCAAATGCGCCCAGAACATCTCGTGGATACTCAGGACAGCATTCCCCACGAGCAGGTAGAGAGCACATTGGATAGCAGCTATACCGGTGATAACCAAACACTTAGCGAGGAGATAGCCGGTAATGAAAGGCTTGTAATTACTCTCGCGTCGGAGGAGCAAGCGGTCACGCAGAATCTCGCAGGCGGCATCGGTGAGTCCGAAAAACATAGCCAATACGAGAGACAGGAAGAGATACTCATTGATATGCAGAGCTTTGTAAAAAGAATACGGGGAATCGCTGGCAGCGCGCAGCGTGCCGGCGATAAGCAAAGCCAGCACCGGACCCTCTAGCAGAAGTGCATAAAAACTCATACGACTTCGCAGACGACCGAGGAAAGTACGTGTCATCCACAACATAAAGAGACGGAAGAGTTCCGGGATACCGCGACGTTGAACGGTTTGAGCGGTAGTACGCGGGAAAGGGGAAGGAGGAGCGGACGTAGAAGACGGGGGTGCAGAACGGTGAGTTTGCTGAATACGGTACGAATAACTTTCGAAGCGCTCCTGCCACATACTGGGACCTGGGTTAGGACGGTTCCCAAGACGCGCGTAAGGCGCTTCCAGTACCTCGAAAACGTAATCCGCACCCCCCGCGGCTACCGACTCACGACTCACGTGTAGCCCCATCTCCCTCGCCGCATCCTGAAAATAATGCACCATCTCGGACGGGGTACCCCAAAAAGCCATTTGCCCGCCGGCATTGAGAACCATCACTTTTTGAAAACAATTCAGGATACTTTGAGCCGGACGATGAAGGGTACAGAGGAGGATACGACCGGCGGACATACCTTGCAGAGTTTCGATAACACGCTCCGCATCCCCGGAGGAGAGGCCGCTGATAGGTTCATCGATGAGGAAAACCTCGGCAGTACCGGTAAGATCGAGACCGAGATTAAGGCGTGAGCGTTCGCCGTCGGAGATAGTACGTTCACCCGCGCGACCGACATATCGGCGAGCGAGCAACCCCAACCCGACAAAATTTAGGACAGCTAGGACACGGCGCATACGATCGGCGCGATTGAGGCGCGGACGCCTAGCGACGGAAGCTTGGTAAACGTGTTCCCCGACCGTCAAGGCTTCATCCAAGATATCCTCGTGAGGGATGAAAGCGATATGCTGACGCAGCGAGATATTATCCGGCGTAAGGAGTTCCCCGTTATAGAGGACAGTGCCCATGGAAGGCGAGAGATGACCGGCGAGTAAAGCGAGGAGAGTAGATTTGCCTGAGCCGCTGGGACCGAGGATACAAGCCATTTCGCCGCGTTGAAGAGAAAAATCGATATTATCCACGACACGTCCTGCGCGGACGAAATCACGCGTGAGCCCGCTGACTTCCATGGAATTGATGAGACTGGACTCTTCGTCCAGCACACCGGCGGAAAAACGGCAACGAAGGAACTGCACCGGACTGAGTTGGATGAGATCACCATCACGCAACTCCGCTTCCCCTCGTACCGGCATCCCCTCTACTGTCAGTGTATGCGTATCTCCTTCCAATACAACTAATTTACCGCGATTGGGAAAACGCGAATAACTCACCTCAAAAACCATACCCGGGGCAAGACCGGGAGTCAGAATGAGAGCACCGGGTTTATTGGTATACGGAAGATTGGTAACGATAACTTTACGCGTACGTGGGTCTAGCTGGAAACTGTGACCGGAATCGCCGGAGTCCTGCAAATCAGTGAATGTATAAGGCCCGGTACCACGCACGGAAAATGGGGTAAAATACGTTGTACAGACCATATCACCTTGCTGCATAGGCACGCCGTCGAGCACAAAAGCGGCGTCTTTACGGAGGATTTCGACCTCTACGTGCACCCCGAAAATCACACGTGCTACAGCGTTAAGTGGACGCTGCCGTGAAAGCGAGACCGAATCGTCCTCCATGCCGATGTAACAGACATACCGCACATCCGCGTAGTATGCCTGCATGAGACTACGAATAGTCGCGTATGAGATACTATTTTCCGCGAGCGAGACAGATTGACCCGCTGAAATAGGAATCACATCGCCTTGGTGCAAAGTGAACCCACGCACGGAGAGATGCACCCGGGAATCATTGATGATGATGAAGAGATTGACACAGCGCAGGGCACGAAATGTCACCCCTGTATCGGCTTCGGACAAGGTAACGATACCGCGTCCGACGCTCTGACTGAAACTGATACACTCGACGAGCGGAGGCGTGGGGGCGTTAGGATCGACGAAGATACGCTCGAGACTACGAGCGGTACCCGGTAGACCTAAACCATTTGTAACTTGTTCAAAGAGAGTGGGGTTTGTTAAATCACCGCCTACACGGTGCAGCATGGTAAGAATTTCGAGAGCGAGAGAATAACGTTCTGCTTCGGTACGATTGGCAGCAGCGAGACGGAGTGTATGTTCCAAGGGATATGCTGCGCGGTAAGCGGTTTGGAATCTGGTAGCGAGCCAGCTGTGTTCGACATTCGGGAAATCGTAACGCAGGATATCCATGGTGGTATCCATATCTTCAATACCCAAACCATCTACGCGGCACATGATGGATGCGAAGAGATCGACTATGATGCCAGCATGAGTACGACGCGTTTCTTCCTTTGGTCCGAAACGATGCGGCACACGCCCAAAGAGAGCAGTCAAGTAGCTACGTACCTTGAGTACCGAGAGTTTGATACTCGGCATGTAAGTTGCCAATTTCCTGCGCAATTTCCTCAACATGGTACAGAATTAAGCGGATAAACCATACGATATTAACATTATTTTTGCACTTCCCAAGGTAAATGTTTGGGTGTGGTGATATGTGGGGGGCGCACGTAGATAGGCTCCGGCGGGAGAGATGCAAGAGCATTGCGCTGCGCATCGGAAAGCCCCAGCCAATAATCAATGAGAGCCTGAGCGGACGGGACGTATCCGGAATACTTCAGACGCAACCCCGACCTCTCGAGCCGGTCAGCGGACTCTGTACTGCGGATATCCTCCCCGGCGGCGAGGATCTGCAGTACCTCCTGTGTACTCAGAACTAAGGGTGTACTGTTGGGACGGCGCAGGGTCCACCCCCCGCGTTTGGCATCCGAAAGGACAGAGCAACCGGTGGCGGCGGAAAGAGGTTCCCAAGAGCTGAAAGCTACCACTTGTGAGGAACGGACGAGAGCTATACCCTGAGCCGCCGCCAGAGCGACACGTACCCCTCCGTAACTACCCGGACCGGCACCGACGAGGATGAAGGGCAGGGGAGCGGAGCCGAGAAGTTCCAGAGAGACCTGCAACGCCGGGAAAAGGAAGGCATCGTGATTTCGCGGAGCAGACCAATGACGCTGCATCGGAGTAGCGGCATGCAACGCGACGGATGCCGTGGGTAAGGAGCATTCTATGGCAAGAATATTCATATCTCTAGTCGATGTGAACTGAGACTTCCGCAAGGGTGGATACCCATGCGGCACGCGAAACGAGCGGGAACCACGCAGTGGACGGCAGCGCGGCGACTGTCAAAAATTTTTTCGGGGAGTGTGAGATTCATATCGTCAATTTCATAGTAACCCACTTAGAATGAGTGATTGAACGGACGTGGGAGAAACCGGCGTCTTGGGCACTTTTGAGAGTAGCCGGAGCTTGGTCGCGCAGGATACCGGAAATAAGGAGCACACCGTCTACCCCCGGTATGAAATAATTGCGCAGCCGAGGGAAGGCACGTCGCAGGACTTCTGAAAACAAATTAGCGACCACGACGTGGGCACATTGTTCGGGGGAAGGAGACCATTCAAAAACATCCGCCTGAAAGAGGGAGAGACCTGCTGCGCCGCCGTTACGCTCAACATTGCGCTGGGCAATCTGCACGGCGACCGGATCGAAATCAAAAGCCACGGCTGAGGCAGCTCCGAGACGCAGAGCCGCGAGAGCCAGAATACCGGAACCACAGCCCGCATCGATGATACGCCACGGGGCAGCGCGGCGTACCCGCGCTTCATCACAAAGCAGACGCAGGCAGGTAGACGTGGTAGCGTGGTGCCCGGTGCCGAAAGCACACTCCGCCGGAAAATACAGCACATTCCGCTGCCGGTATTTTGCACGCATGGCGGCGGCTTCCGCTTCATCAGCACAGATAATCAAACGATTACGAATAAACAGAGGAGGTATGGAAGACTCAGCGGAGGCGGCTACCCAATCCTTATCCTCCGGGCAGGTCACTTTACCGCCGTAAGCCGCTAAGAGAGCGCCCACGACAGCGAATTGCCGCGAAAAGCATTCGATACGCATACGCATGTGACCCGGCAGCGTGGTAAAGACACAATTCGGGACACCATTCAGACGCTGCATCCATTCATGCTCAGCGTGTTGGGGAATCAGACGCGACCAGAGCCACATAGGAGGGAAGGGGGTTACTTGAGCAAATACAATTCGGCGGCGGAGGCACCTTTACCTTCCAGAGCCGTCGTTCCGATGTAGCGGATAAATCTCGCCTTTACCTTTTTCTCGAAGGTCTGTTCCTGCAAGATAGGATCGGCACGCACGTTGGGGAATTCCCCTTCCGCTACTTTTTCCCATTCCTTTCCGTCCATACTGACTTCAAAGACGTAACGATCCGTTAGTCCTTTGTACTCATGATTTTGTTTAGGGAGACAGGCAAAACCGGAAAACTCTGTTATCTCCCCGAGATTGATCGTAAGTTGTTTTTTCCCTTGCCAATATGTATTTTCATCATTGTCCCATGCCTTCCGCGCTCCCTTCGTCTTGCTACTCCACCCTGTACGCGGTAAAAATCTCTCTTTATCAGCCTGTTGCGATGACTTTATACCTTCCGCCTCGCTTAACGTTATTTCGTGGGGGTATTGAAGCAAGGAAATCTCGCTGATGCAAGGACACGCCAGAGAATCGGTTATAACGAGACGCACACGGTCGGTGGTGACAGGTGCGGCGAGACGACGCAACACCTGATTGCCGATAGTTTTACCCTTTGCGGCATCCTGCTCGGTAAACGGGCGCCACTGAGCATCTCCACCATTGAACACAGCCTGCTGCTCTTCTAATTTCTTCCATTTTCCGTCGATATATCCTTCCAAGTGAAAATTTTTAACACGTTGACCGAGGCGGATTTGTTCACGTAAACGGACAACATCGAAGGTGGCAGGTTTATCGAGTTGTACTTCTACCCAGCAATCCTTAGTTGTACCATCTTCCGGGCACCAGTAGCTCTCTATATCTCCGTCCGTTACGTTTGATGCGGCAAACTCCTTCGCATTTCCGCGCACTTCACTCGCGGATGCTTTAGCGTGAACGGCATAGTCCTTGGCAAGGAGTTGACGGCGCATTTCTCCGAATCCCTTCAGCGCGTCTAAATCTACTTTATCCGGTTTTCCGTTCTTATTCATGGCCACATTGAGGATAAGGTTGGCACCGTGCCCGACACTACAAAAGTAGGTACGCATCAGTTGCTCCGGTGACTTTACTTTACCGGCTTGATTCTCATGCCAAAACCACCCCGCATGATTAATTTTTGTATCACCCTCTAGGCTGATCCACTTGGACGATTTATCCCCCGGCTTACCCACATTCCACACGGGGTAATTAACATCTCCCTTTTCGGAACCACCCCATCTAGCATCTCCGTGTGCCGCGGCTCCCCAGATGATACAATTCGGTTGAATGGAACGAATGAGTTTTACAATGCGAGGGAAATTATAGTAGGTATCCGCATTTCCGATATTACGTGATTCCTTGGCGCCGCCGTAATAGCCATCGCCACCCTGAGCCCCGTCAAACCATATCTCAAAGATAGGTCCGTAGTTGGTAAGGAGCTCCCGTATTTGTTTTTCATACACCTTCAGGTACCCCGGACGCCCGTATTCCGCGCAATTGCGGTCCCACGGCGATAGATATGTCCCGAATTTGATTCCGTATTTTTTACAAGCTTTTGAAAATTCTGCCACTACATCGCCTTTACCGTCCCGCCAAGGTGCCCGTGTAATGTTGTGCTTGGTCGATTTTGTAGACCATAGGCAAAAACCGTCGTGGTGTTTTGCCGTGTAGATCATACCTGTCATACCGGCTTGTTTGAATGCCTTGACTGCAATCTCTGCGTCGAAATCGCTGGGGTTAAATTGCTTTGGTGTTTCGTCTCCGTAGCCCCATTCTCTGCCGGTGTAAGTATTGATACCGAAGTGAACAAAGGCGTACCATTCCATACGGAGCCATTTAACTTGTTGGTCGGTGGGTACGGCACCGCAGGGTTTGGGGGGTGATACGCTGTATGCTGTGCCGTTAAGAAGTGCTATCCCACAGAGTGTCAGTACAATCAATGTGCGGATGATGTTGTGTCTATTCATGGTGATAGGCTAATCTAAAAGTTGTCCGTCAAGTCCTTGGGCATCTCCGAAGTCTAGGAGAAAAAGGCTTCCATCCTCTCGTATCCTTCCGTAAAACATGGGTTTTTTATCGGTGGCGTCCATAGGGGCTATCTCAATCGTTATAGTCTTCTTTTCTACTTTACGTTCTCCGGTGGCTAGCGCCCGAAAATCCCGGTCTGTCTGCGTCTTTTCTGTCAACATGCCTTCCACAAATTTCTGAGATGACTGACCGGACGTCTCGGTTTGTGTGTGAGACATTCCGTCCGTATCTTTGACAATTACCTGTTCAACGTTTGAGTAATCGGTAATTTCAAGGTCAAGAGATACGGCAAAGACCGGGTGCTGGAGTGCAGCCAAAGCATCTTCATCCCATTGAGACAACCATTGCTTGACACGGATATTTTGAAGGTGATGGACATAGTAATTGGTGCGATGTGGATTGATACGTGGGGTGACATCTTCCTCGCCCAAGGACCCCGTCCAAGTTTCACCGATGTAGTCGTAATGAAGGACGAGGGGAGCGCGCATATAGTGCAGAGTCATTGTACGTAAAGCGGATATAGGGAATTGAGTCAAATTACGTTTACGCCAATTAGCTGCTGAGAAAGAGAAGAGTTTCATCATGGAAGGACTGAGTCGGCACACACTATGAGAATCCTGTTCCATGCCTACCCAGTAGACGGAGTCGTTGCGACGCTGACGCTTCATACGGAAGATACGAGCTGAACGATCGCGCACCATGGGGAGGTCTTCGCCGAATAACATAGCTCGTACGGCACATTCGCGGGGTTGCACCATCATCAAGTAATCCGGGTCCTGCAATCCGAATTCCCTTTCAACCTCGCGTGTGTCCTCCTCCGGGGCTATGTCACGTACAAATTCTTCTACCGGTATGTTTTTCATACTGTTGAGGAAGGTAGAGATAACTTCCGGGTCTGCTTCTGCAAAGGGGAGACCATCGGTTGAGAACATCCAGATATCGCTGACCTGACCCTCGCTTTCACCGGGTATGAGTCTGAGTCGTAAAGGATACGGGCGATAACGAGAACGTATAACAACCTTATCGATATCTTTGGATGTAAGATTGGCAAAGTGACGGGAACGGAGTGCGTCCAAGGTAAGGGGCAAATCTGTCCAGTAGACTAATTGTAGCTTATTGTGTATTTGAACTTGGACATCGGGGGGTAAAATCGGGAGTTTAAATAATTCATTGACAATTTCAGCGTATCCGCCGTGACGTTTTATACGTGGTTCTACGGGTAAGGTAAAGACAACCGGGCGTCCTTTTGCCGTGGCATGGCAGAGCATTTGACCATTGGAAGTAAAGGGAGTGTAGACCGTTAGTTCCTCGGGGTGCCCGTTTTCGTGAGTGAAGTGAAGGGACATAAACGGCTGCTCGGAGACTTCTTCTTCCCCAGATTCGTCGATACGTAGTGCTTGTAAACGCGAGAGTGCACCCAGCATGTTATCGGTTTTTTCCTGATTTGCTTCAGTGAGCGTGGGAGAGTTGATGACCCAAGGGCTCTGCGCACTGTCGCGGGTAAGCTGAAGCGGGCGTTTTCCTGTGTTGTCATGGTGTTCGATACGGATATCTACCACACTGTCGGGGTCAAGTTGCACCGGATGTGGGTCACGTAATCCCTGTAGACCGTTTTTGAAGATGGAAAGGATGTTGCCGCTGACCACATGGATACGTTTGTCTCGTCCGTAAAAATTGGTACGTAGGTAAGTAGTAGGCAAAAGATTTTTACCGTCGCCGGCATCTGCGAGCCACGGGGAAGCGCTACCGAGTGTATATCGGGCTAAAGTAGTGTGTTCCCCGTGTTTCCCAACCGGCATTTTCAGCGTAATTGTATGGGGAGATGTTTCGACGCCAAATTCTCGCATGCTGGCACGTGTCGCGTGGTCATGCGGTAAGGTATCAACTAAGTGCGCCGTTGCGGTAAATTGGAGGATAGCTTGTACGGCTTCCGGTGACATGCGGTCGTGAAAGGGAGATACTATCCACCAAGTATCCTCTGCATCTCGTTCACATTCAATGGTATCATGTAAATCGGAAATTCGCATCCAACTGACATCGGAAAGCCGGTTCAGGTTTTCTGAAGGGAAGAGAGACATACCCGGACGGAAATGGTACCAGCCAGTTAAGCGAGCTAAACTTCCATCGACATAGATCAAGACCGCCGCTCCCACACTCAGCAG
The DNA here is from genome assembly GCA_964545935.1 of uncultured Akkermansia sp. Lineage (GTDB taxonomy): Bacteria > Verrucomicrobiota > Verrucomicrobiia > Verrucomicrobiales > Akkermansiaceae > Akkermansia. The sequence continues at coordinate 14,063 of CAZJIH010000018.1, forward strand.
TGTAAGTATCAGTAAGAAAAGGGTTAGCAGAGTCTTTTTCATGGTGATATTCGACAAATCAGTGCCGACGTGTATTCCATATCAACAGGGCAATCAACAGAGCGAGAAGGGGCATAACCAAGAGCGACAGGTATTCCAGCGCGTTGCGGGAATGCCTGTTCAAATCAATTTTCATGGTAAGGTCTTGGTTGGCACTCTTACCTCCGTATTCCGGGCGGTTACTCATCCATGCCCATAGGGTATGTAAGTAATCTTGCTGTTCCGTGCGGGCATTGCTGCGCAGGAGCATATCCACATTCCCCAGCACAAGTAAGGTACTCATATCGTTAACTGCGCGGGGACTACCCTTGGTGGTCGCAGCACCGAGACAGAGAGGACCGGGTTTGTCCTCCTTTGGGTCGAAACGCGGTTCAAGTACGGAACTAGTTTCTCCGTAATAATCCGGCGTACTCATCAAAATGGGGTAGGTCGTGAGCCGCCGGAGTGAGGCTTCATTTTCGTCGCCGTGTTCCAGTGTAAACGACATACTCTGACCTTCTATGTGAGTTGTACTATTCCAGAAACGACGTGTACATTCCGGACCCTTCGGAAATACGGCTGAGATATCGTAGTAAGCACGGCGGCGGTCTCGGAGTAAAACGCGGTCGCTATTCGGGCGGATACCTTGTTCACGTAAGAAGCGGTAGAGTCGAGGAAGCTGGGTATTGGTGGGGTCAAGTGAAAGAAATATGCACCGACGCCCTTGCTCCCTTTCCCAAAATTCTCGCACAATGCGAACTTCGTCGTCCGTAAAGTCCACCTCCGGAGATACGATGATGAGACCTTCGGCATTTTCCGGTAGAGTTTCCAAGCCAGATAGGGTTACCCATGAAAGTTGTATATTAAGAGAGGAAACGATACGCCCGATGTTTTCTAGGAGACTCTGATCATCGCGAGAAACCCCTCCTTTCCCTTCTACCACGTACATGTGCCGCATTTCTCCTTCAATGGCTTCGGTGATGGCGGAACATACTACTTCATCCATCATAAGCGCCACAGCGCGTCGACTTTCATCAGGTAATATCTCATACTTAATAAAAGATGTTCCGGGACGAATGCGTACGTGCTTGCGGTCACTTTTCTCTTCTTCAAAAGTTTTCAGCGGTATGGTTGGGTCTTTGCGGGCATCGATAACACAGAGGTCTTGCTTAAAATCTACTCCGTATATTTGTGATATTTCACGTGCGCGATTGGGTTGTCGAATGGGGTCAAAGCATTCGAGCTCTACTTTACCGCCCCCGTAGCGTACGTATTCTTCTAAGAGACTGTACATACGCGGGTAATTTGGGGTAGATTTTTTGAAGGCGAAGATGATGCGTATAGGTGTTTCACGATTTCGGACACGTTCACTCTGTAGCACATTCATCGTACGCTCAGAAATGGTGTAACGTTCCTCTTCGGTAAGGTCTTTGCGAGCGTACTCGTGGTAGGCTATGTAGTTGCACGCGAGTACGATGATAGCGAGGAGAATGAGATTGAACCACGCCAATGGTGAGCCTTTGGGTCGCCGAGCTTGGGGATTGATTTCGCTGTTTTTCGTCTGTCTCATTGATTGAGGGGGAGGGATTCGGGGGTCAACGTGTCCAACGTCGGTAGTCCACAACGCGTTTAACTAGGGCGAGTGTAAAGATAGCCATACTCAGGTAAAAAACGAGTGGACGGGTATCGAGCAGACCACGCGAGAAAGAACTTACGTGTTCCGTGCACGAGATGTAGTGGAAAATGGGAGCTGCAGGAAATTCTCCCCATAATTCCGTAACTCGTCCTAAAAAGTAGAAGGAAATCATAAAACTCGTGCATAAAATGCCGGCGATAATCTGACTACGTGTCATAGCTGAGCAGAGGAGACCCGCCGCGATAAAGAAGGAGCCGCTGAGTCCTAAAATAGCGTAAGGACCTATCCAATCAGCTAAGAGATAAGTAATTTCACCCTCCGCATTGATGTCGTAACGTACCTCGGTGTAGATGTTTGCCAAGTGACTCAACCACGGATAGAGCAGCAAAGGTACCCATAAAATTAAATAAAAGGTAAAAGCTGCAAGATATTTACCGAGAACAATTTGAGTAGTAGTAACCGGTGCCGTGAGTAAACCTTCTAAGGTACCCTGCCGTTCTTCCTCGGCAAAACTGCGCATGGTGATGAGCGGGAAAATAAAAATAAAATAAAACCAGAAGGTAATGTTGCTCAGCAGGTAATACATGACTCCTTCACCCGTAGCTTTCGACATTACTTGGATAACAGTTTGCAGACAGAACCCGAGCAGGGCCATTGTACACGCCATAATCACCCAACCGAAGGGGGTACAAAAATAAAGGCGCAATTCGCGCGAATAGAGTGTAGCTATCGTTGAGAACCAACCGGCTCGCCGTACCACATACGCTTTGTTGTTACTTGCTTCTTCCTGCATAAGATTTTTTCGGTGTAGCTTCAATCATGGCGTGTCATTTCCACAAATATGTCTTCCAAACTGGGGATGTGGCGGTAAATATGACGCAGGGGGAAACCGTGACTCGCGATAACAGCTGCCGCCCTTTCCCGTGTATCCGTACCGGGTTCCGCCCGTACTACCACACTTTGCCACCCCCCGGGTAGGGTACCTTCGTGTATCACCTTTTTTACGGTGGGAATCGCCGCAAGTTCCTGCATAATCGGTTCTATCTCACCTTTATATTCCAGCGAAACGCGTCCGGCTGTCCGTAATCCGTGAGTCAAATTTTCCGGAGTATCCGCTGCTTTGATCTCGCCATTGTCGATGATGATAACCTTGTTGCAGATCATTTCTACCTCACTGAGTATGTGTGTGGAGAGTATGATTGTGCGTTCGCTGGCTAGCGTACGTATCAATTCTCGTATCTGGCGTATTTGATTGGGGTCTAAGCCATTAGTTGGTTCATCGAGTATAAGCAACTCGGGTTCTCCGAGCAAGGCATCCGCCAAGCCAACGCGCTGTCTGTACCCCTTGGATAGTGTGCTGATCATACTCTTTATTCTACTGTCAAGCCCGCAGCGCTCCGCTACCTGACCGACCTGCTCGCGTATTGCGTTGCCCCGTATTCCTTTCAACTTTGCTCTATACCGCAGATATTCGTACACGCGCATGTCATCATACAACGGCACATTCTCGGGCATGTACCCCAGATGCCGTCTCGCTTCCAAGGGCTTATCCAGTATGTCATACCCTGCTATACTAGCTGTTCCGGCTGTTGGTGGTAAATACCCGGTCAACATCTTCATCGTTGTCGTTTTTCCTGCTCCGTTCGGCCCCAGAAACCCCACGATTTCACTGCGTTCTACAGTAAAACTGACGTCTTTCACTGCCATTGTGCGGCCGAATTCTTTGTAAAGATGCTCTGTTTTTACCATGCTCATCTTCGCACAACTATGTTGTTCCAACGCCACATATTCTATCACCTATCTCAACGATGACAAGAAAAAACTGGACCGCTGAACGGAACAGATAGGCACAACGGGGTTGCACGGGTGGGGGCGGGAGGGAGCAAAGCCGAAATGATACGTGGGGGAAAATCCATGCACCGGTGAGATTGAAGTCTCCACGGTACGCGGAGCGTCTGTAACACGCATGGGAAATAGCATTGCGGCGATTTTCGAAAATTTTATTGGGACAGGTGTGATAAAATTCGGAAAAAAATCAAAAAAAGGCAAGATCAGCTTGAAAAATGTGGGAAGGAGTGGTAAACTAGGATCAAGCTATGCGATAGAGGGCATGGGAAGAAGTGGGTGGGAAGAGTACTTGGGAAAGAAAGAAGAAAGAGATGTTAAGTTCATCACTAAATCCGGATCGGGCAACGTTAAATTTTCTTAACGCATACACGGAAGAGGTACGCGATGAGGGGGAACGGTTGCAAAAAGAGGGGGCAGTGACCCAAATATTTGGTAATCACTTGTTTATACAGGGACGTGTGGAAACAAAAAATGGGTCATTCAACACGACGTTACGGTTGCAGGGTAACCGGTGGTACGGGGTGTGTCAGTCGGAGGATGAGCATATATCCGGTATATGCTTAGTGGCGACAATGGTAGAAAGGCTTTATCGGGGTACGAGTATGCCTGAAAGTCCTAATGAACTCAATGAGATTCCTTTATCGGATGTATTAGAAGAAAAATTGGGACGGGATTTGGATGTACGGGAGGAGGATTACGTTAACAAGTTGGAGAAGAGGTATAGACGGTTTGCCATTGAACAAGAGATTCATGACCATGATCTTGTACGGCTCAATCCGAGGTGGGAAATTACCAGTTATGCACCGCTGGAACTGTGGCCATCGCCACCTCACAATATCCTTGAATTCTGGAATTACATAGCATACGCGTTTGCCAAGAAACGAATAAGTTTTCCGACCTTCATGAGTGTGATAACCGATCTCGGAAAGGTTCAGAATCGGATGCGGGAGTGGGAACGCGAAAAAGAAGTAAATATGTGGTATGAACGTATCCGAAATATCAATGAACGTCCCCCTCAACCTCCTCGCTCTACCCTGCATATCCGTCTCATTTCTACCATTAATGAAGCACATTTTGAATATCGGTATCTCGAAAATGATGCATGGGTGTCTATACGTGAAAAGTCTCAGTTAGATGAGTTGATGCAAGGATTCAAACGCGGTTCCTTCAAAATGGACCCTCAATCAGATATTTTGCTCAACGTACTCAACAGCTATCATGAAGCAGAAGGTACCGTATTGTTAGATCTCGACAAGGATGAAGCGTGCCGGGTCATGAATCGTCTTTTTCACCAACCGGCTCTCAAGGGTTACCTCCTTAATCTCGATGATTGTTATTTTAAGGTTGTTAAGGAACCGCTGAAGTGGGTATGTATTGATGACCCGATAGTACCGGATTGCTACGGGCTACAGCTAGTGACAGCTGCCGGGGTACACGTAACACACTCTGTTCGGCAACTTCCCGGGCAGGAGGAACTCTATCAATCCGATGAAACAGTATTTCCCGGACCGCCGCGTTGGTTGGAAGGGACGGAGGTTGAACCACGATATTCGATACCCAAGACGGTTATTGACAGTCTGGACGGTGTGGAATTTTTACGCAAGATAGGAGCTACGCTTCCACCCAGCATGGAGGATCGTGTGATAGATATCGAAATGCTACCTACGCTGCACATGAAGGTAGCGCGTGGACTTACCAGTGTAGACACTGAGCACGTGTTGCTGGAGGTTACTGCGCAGGATAAACCCGGACGTCGTAGGGAAAGATTGGGGCGGGAAGATTGGGAAGTACTCGAGCAGGTGCGAGTAAAAGACGGAACGCTCTTACGCTTTATCCGAGAGTATCTTTATCCGATCCCGGGCTTACTTTCGGAGATGTCGTTCACATACGGGCTACCGCGTACAAAGGATGATGAAGAATTGGATGATGCGGGCAGTAAACGCTACACTTTGGAAATCATGCGCTGGCTTTCGAATGTTTACAGCAACGAAAAAGATATTCCGACAAATGTTTATAAAACACGTATTACCAAGCAATTTCCGGAAAGATTTGCGGAGTGGTACAAGGAAATACCGGAATACGTGCATGTAGAATTGGATAATTGCCTGCAATCCTTGTTGGCGGACCCGGTCGCTGCTTCTATTCGCTTTGAAGTTGTAAAACAGGATATCGACTGGTTTGATCTGAAGGTAGTTTTTGATGTACAGGGTGTAGACCTTGAACCGGAACAGATACGAGCTTTGGTGGCGGCGCGTGGTGGGTATGTTCGGATGAAGGACGGAACGTGGATGCGTTTGGGAATTAAACTGAATGATGAAGAGAGGGACGCGGTCACAAAACTCGGGCTTGATCCTTACGATTTATCCGGCGAGACGCATCGCATGCACGCTCTGCAATTAGCGGACCCGCGGGCGGCTGAAGTTTTTGACCCCCAAGCTTGGGCTAAAATTAAGGAACGCACGGCGGAGATAAGGATAGATGTTCGCCCGGATGTACCGACATCATTGCAAGCTACACTGCGTCCGTACCAAGTGGAAGGTTTCCATTTCTTGGCGTATTTAGCGGTCAATGGCTTCGGTGGTATATTGGCTGATGATATGGGCTTGGGTAAGACCATACAGTCTATCACTTACATCCTTTGGTTGCGAGAGGAATGGGTGCGTAACCACAGCACGGCAGAGACGAAGGTTCCTACTCCGCCGGTGCTCATCGTGTGTCCGAAGTCGGTGTTGGATGTATGGGCAGGGGAGACTGAGAAGTTCGCGCCGGGGGTACGCGTGATGGTTATTCGCAACAAGGAACAGGCTAAAGTCGAACATATTCTCGCCAACGTGGATATGGTGGTCATCAATTATGCTCAACTCCGTGTGTGCGGTGACCAGATTAATTCAATTAAGTGGTTGACTGTTATATTAGATGAAGGACAACAGATTAAGAATCCGGATTCAAAGGCGGCTAAAGCTGCACGCGACATCATTGCGTACAACCGCCTCGTGCTTTCCGGTACACCGATCGAAAATCGTTTGCTGGATATGTGGTCATTGATGGCTTTCGCGATGCCCGGAGTTTTAGGCAGTCGCGCGTATTTCAAAAAGCGTTTTGATAAGCGCAAGGACGCGCAAAGTCAAAATCGGCTGGCGGCTCGTCTCAAGCCTTTCCTCCTGCGGCGTACCAAACAACAGGTTGCCAAAGACCTTCCCCCGCGTACCGAGGAAGTTGTGCTTGCCCGCATGGAGGGTGTGCAATTGCAGCTTTATCGCCATGAATTGCGCCAAATCCAGCGTGCCCTGCTGCGGTTAGATTCAAACGAGGAAGTAAAGAAAAATTCTTTTGCTATCTTGCAGGGGCTCATGAAGTTGCGTCAAATATGCTGTCACCCGGCGCTCTTACCGGACTTTAAGGAGATTGTAGAAAAACGAGGGTTGAAGACGGATGGAACGGAGATCAATTATCGGGATGTCAGTAGCGCTAAACTTAACGCTCTCTTCTACTTGCTCGATCAACTGCGAGAAGAAGGGCATAAAGTTCTCGTGTTCTCCCAGTTTGTGAAAATGCTCGATATCATCAAGGAACGTTTGATAGAAGAAAATCGTATCTTCCATTACCTCACCGGTCAAGTAAAAGATCGTAAAGGGGTTATCGAAAGTTTCCAAACGACAAAAGACCCGAGCGTTTTCCTTCTTTCGTTGAAAGCCGGCGGTGCCGGTCTGAACCTAACATCCGCGTCCTACGTTGTTCTGTACGATCCTTGGTGGAATCCGGCAGTAGAAAGTCAGGCTATTGACCGAACGCACCGTATCGGTCAAAAAAATAAGGTTATCGCCTATCGTCTTATCACGCGGGATTCCGTGGAAGAAAAAATACGCAAGCTACAGATACTTAAGAGTCAACTTGTTACAAACGTACTTGGAGATGACGGTTTTGCCTCCGGTCTGGATATCAAAGACCTTCAATACATTCTTGCGCACGGCGGTGAAGATGACTCGGATTTCCCCGAAGACCCGGAAATTATCGATGAAGAATAGCCTCGTAGTCCGAATGTTCGCCGCTTTCGACTGTTTGCGTGAACCACGAGTCCTACCGTTCATTTTCGTCGTATTTTTGAGAGAGAAGCCGGAGGGAAGAACGTGGCGTTAGGAAGAAAAGCAGGTGTGGGCACAGTGGTTCGGTGTTGTATTGCAATGCTTTGTTGTGTATTATGCACGTGTCACGATACGGAGAGTACTGCCGAAAAATCAGCGCGAGAGGGTATTCTATTGCTGGGGAACAACTCGGAGCCTCAAAGTATTGACCCGCACAAGGCTACAGCCGTTGCCGACGGCAAAATCATAAATTGTATCTTGGAAGGGCTCGTGCGACCGGACCCGCGCAATTCCGCCGGTATACTGCCCGGTATGGCGGAGAGTTGGGAGCACGATGCATCCGCTAAAGTATGGACTTTTCGGTTACGACATGCGTGTTGGAGTGACGGACACCCCGTAACATCCCACGACTTTGCGTACGCTTACCACCGTTTACTGCACCCGGAATTCGGCGGGCGGTACGCGGAGATGCTCTATCCCTTACGCGGTGCACGCGAGTTCAACCACGGTCGCCTCGCTTGGAAAGACGTAGGGGTAAGTACGCCGGATGACCGTACACTCGTCCTCACCCTTGAAAGCCCTGAGCCTCAGCTCCTTCAACGTCTCCTGCACTACACTTGGTTTCCTATACCCGCTCACCGCGCGGAAGCTATGGGCGGTATGCTCGACCGCCGTAGTTCTTGGGCTAAAGTAAACACGTGGGTCGGAAACGGAGCTTACTTACCGCAGGAGCATCGTTTCAACGACTACCTGAGCGTAGTTCCCAACCCGCGATATTGGCGCGCTGCTGAGCTCCGTAACCGGGGCATACGCTTCCTGCCTATCGTCAATGGTTACACGGAAACTCGCATGTATTTCGGCGGTAAACTCCACATCACCAACAATGTCCCCCCGGAATTATTGGCCCATGCTATCCGGCGTGCACCGCACGAATTCTGCCGCGATGCTTATTATTGCACCGTATTTTACCGATTGAACACGAAGCGTTCGCCCTTAAACAACGAACAAGTACGCCGGGCACTTTCACTGGCTATTGATCGCACGGCTCTTGTACAGCGCGTGGCGCGCGGTGCCGGCATACCCACTTTCAGCTTTACTCCTCCTACACCCGGTTACCCGACTGTCCGGGACCCCGCCGATTCCTTATCCCAAGCTCAGCGGGAGCAGCTCGCTCGCCGACTCCTTGCTCAAGCGGGTTTCCCGAACGGCGCCGGCTTCCCGCATACGGAGCTCCTGACCACATCCCGCGATGTCCAACGTGTCATGGCCGAATGCATCCAGGCTATGTGGACGCGTGTTTTAGGTATCCGCATAGAAATTCGCTCCTGCGAGTGGACAGCCTACAAAGCCGCTCAACAAACCGGCAACTACGACATCTCATCGTGCTCGTGGAGCGGCGACTTCTTGGACCCTGCCACATTTCTCGAACTCTGGCAATCCGATGCCGGCAACAACTGTACCGGCTGGGCTTCCCCCGTTTGTGATGCCGCCCTCGCCCAAGCTCACCACGCTACCGACCCCGCGCTCCGTCTGTCCCACCTCGCCGATGCCGAACGTGAACTCCTCCGCAGTTCCCCTATCATCCCTCTCTACCACAGCGTGCGTACTTACCTCAAATCTCCTCATGTCTCCGGTTGGTTTCCGCTTTTGTTAGATAATCATCCGCTTGACGCTGTAGAGGTTCATCCGACCGAAAAACCATGATCAAATTTTTTATTCGTCGTCTTGCTCAGGGGCTGGTCGTTATCTTCACCCTCGAAACCCTCACCTTTTTTCTCGTCCGTGCCCTCCCGGGAAATCCTTTTCTCGGTGAACGCAAACTCCCGGCACATATCCTCGAACAACTGAACTCACTGTACGGTTTGGATGCAGGTATGGGGGTGCAATTTCTCCGTTACTGGAAGGCTATCCTCCTGCACGGGGACTTCGGGCCATCACTCGTCCGTGAAGGTACCCAAGTCTCGGAATTATTAGCCCAAGCTTTCCCGGTCTCGTTCTTCCTCGGCTCCCTCGCTATGGTGTTTGCCGTCCTCATCGGTATCCCGACAGGCATGTTCGCCGCTTACCGGCGCAACCATTGGCAGGATTCTCTCCTCATGCTCGCCGCCGTAGCGGGTATCTGCATCCCGAGTTTCGTCCTCGCTCCCATCCTCGGGGTCACCCTCGGTTCTCATGTCCCGGGTCTCAGTGTCGCCGGCTGGGATTCCCCTCTCTGCGCTCTTCTCCCCGCTCTCGCTCTTGGTGCGGCCAACGCTGCTTACATCGCGCGGCTTACTCGCGCCGGTATGCTCGATGCTCTCGCCTCAGACTTTGTCCGTACAGCCAAAGCCAAAGGTGCCTCCGGTTCACGCATCCTCTGGTTTCACGCGCTACGCTGCGGACTTCTCCCCGCTATCTCGTACATCGGTCCGGCATTTGCCGCGCTCATCACAGGTTCTTTCGTCGTCGAATCCTGTTTTCAAATTCCCGGTCTCGGTCTCCATTTTGTCAATGCTACCACCGACCGCGACTACTTCCTCATCCAAGGACTCGTCCTCTGCTACGGCGTTCTCATCGTGGTAGCCAATCTCGCTGTTGACCTCTGTCTCGCCATCCTTAACCCTCGCCTCCGATCCGCATGATTCCTCACTCCACCGCCACTCACGGTCTTTCCCCCACTCAACAGACCTTCCGGCGTCTCCTGCGCAACAAACCGGCAGTCGCCTCCGCTATCTTCCTCCTCTTCATGGTGGCAATCTGCTTCCTCCTTCCTCTGTTCCCGTGTATAGCTCCCCCGAATGCCATTGACTTAGAACACATTACCGCTCCGTGCTCCGGTAACCATTGGCTCGGCACCGATCACCTGGGACGTGACTTGCTGGCTCGCATCCTCTACGGCGGACGTATCTCGCTCGCCGTCGGATTCCTCGCTACGGCTGTAGCCGCATCTCTCGGCGTTATTTACGGACTCTTTGCCGGATATATCGGCGGTCACGTAGATGCCGCCATGATGCGTACCATCGATGTGCTCTTCGCGCTTCCGTTCATCGTTGTCGTGGTCGTCTTTTCGTTATGGATCGAGCTCCCATGCCGGCACCTAGCGGATGAAATTGTCCGTCTCTTCCGTTGGCCACGCGATTCCGTCGTCCCTCTCATCAGCCTCGTCCCGCTCTTCCTAGCCATAGGTGCCTTGGGTTGGTTAACTTTAGCTCGTATCGTGCGATCTCAAGCACTCGTCCTCCGTGAACAGGAATTTGTCCTCGCGGCACGCTCTCTCGGCCTTTCCCACTTCCGTATACTCTTCCGTCATATCGCACCCAATCTCCTCGGTACAGTTATTGTTTACACATCTCTCGCTGTCCCGGGTATTATCCTCACCGAATCTACCCTTTCTTTCATCGGTCTGGGGGTTAAACCTCCTAACTCCTCATGGGGTACCCTCATCAAAGAAGGAGCTGACCGCTTAGATGTCGCGCCGAACCTCCTCCTTTTCCCCTCCCTCTTCTTCTGCGCCACCCTCCTCGCACTCAATTTCCTCGGCGACGGCCTCCGCGATGCCCTCGACCCAAAAACTTAACCGCTGCTCCTGCCGCGTCCCACCACAATGCCCACCTCCCCGCCTCCCCACCGCATTTACGATTTTTGATTTTTGATTTTTGATTTAAGAATAATGCGCGCTCCGTTGCGCGATCCCACCGCGGAAACGAGTCCACCCCCGGCGGATGGGTGCTCCCCGGTTCATCGGCGGGGAGTGGCGGGTGTGGTGGGAGACACTTTTGGGATTTTGATTTTTGATTTAAGAATAATGCGCGATCCGTTGCGCGTCCCTCCGCGGAAACGAGTCCACCCCCGGCGGATGTGTGCTCCCCGGTTCATCGGCGGGGAGTGGCGGGTGTGGTGGGAGACACTTTCGGGATTTTGATTTTTGATT
>CAZJIH010000019.1:0-25435 GCA_964545935.1 uncultured Akkermansia sp.
GCCGGTTAGTTTCGTTGGGAGGTATACGCAGGGGGAGTTGTTCCGTAACCTCGAGTCCGTGTCCGGAGAGACCCACAATTTTACGTGGATTATTGGTTAAGAGACGCAGTTTACGCACACCCAGGTCACGCAAAATTTGCGCGCCTACGCCGTAATCCCGCAGGTCCGGCGGAAAACCGAGACGTATATTAGCTTCTACGGTATCGAGACCCTGCTCCTGCAGTTTGTAAGCGTGTAATTTGGCGGAGAGCCCGATACCACGTCCCTCCTGACGCAGGTAAAGGAGAACTCCCCCTTCCTGAGCGATACGCCGCATAGCGATGTGGAGTTGGCTGCCGCAATCGCAGCGGCGACTGGCGAATACATCCCCTGTAAGACACTCACTATGAACGCGGCAGAGAACCGGTTGCTCCGGATCAAGGGAACCGTGAACGAGGGCGAGGTGGGTACGACCGTCCACGAGCGAGTGATAAGAATGGCAGATAAAGTCACCGAAATCGGTGGGGAGATGAACGGATTCCTCGTGCACGATAAGTGACTCGGTGTGTTGCCGGTGCGAGATAATTTGCGCGAGGGAGCAAGCCTTCAGAGCGAATTGACGTTGGAACGAACCGAGCTCACCGAGGCGAGCCATTGTGCCGTCCTCTTTCATAATTTCGCAGCAAACTCCTACCGGCTCGAGACCGGCGAGACGCAGCAAATCGACCGTCGCTTCGGTATGACCGGCACGGCGGAGCACACCACCCTCCCGCGCGCGCAGGGGGAAGCAATGCCCCGGCTGTACGAAATCATCGAGGGCAGAACGGGGGTCCGCGAGTTTCATCGTGGTAGCCGAGCGTTCGAAGGCACTGATACCGGTTGTTGTACCTACTTTAGCATCAACACTTACCGTAAAAGCCGTATGGTGGTGTTCCGTGTTATGTTCTGCCTGCATGGGCAAACCGAGGGCATCCACACGTTCCGGAGCCATAGGTACGCAGATGAGACCGCGGGCATGTGTCGCCATAAAATTGATATTCTGCGGAGTAGCGAATTGCCCGGCACAAACTAAATCCGCTTCATTTTCACGCGCGGGGTCATCGGTTACCAATACGAGCCTTCCCATACGTAACTCCGTAAGTACTTCAGCCAAAGGCGAAAAGCAGATAGGGTCGTCGCCCTCGGCGGTCGGTACTTCTTCGTCCGGTTGCTCAATCGGGGGTACGGAAGGCTTCTCCGCCGCCGCGACAGCCGCGTCGCAGGCGTTGATGAAGTCGTTCATATTAAACGGATCGGAACTAGGCACCGACATGACTGTTCAATTTTGCCCAGGAATCACGCAGGCTGACTGAGCGATTAAAGACCGGGTGCTCGGGGGAATGATCCCGGCGGTCCGCCACAAAGTAACCGAGACGCTCAAATTGACACCGGAATTCCGGCGGAGCGTCCGCCAGTGCCGGCTCTACTACGGCATCCTGAAGCACTTCCAGAGAATGTTCGTTGAGCGATGCCAAAAATCCCTCCGGATTGGTATCCGGGGACTCATCCTTAAAGAGCCTTTCGTACAGCCGAACCTCTGCCTTAACTCCGTATTTAGCTGATACCCAGTGGATAGCACCGAGACACCGCACACCCTCCGGCGGGTTCGCGCCCACGGTTCCCGGTAGAGCCTCCGCCTGTACCGAGACGGGACGTCCCGAGGCATCGGTTTCGTAACCGGTACACACAATGCAATAACCGCCGCGTAAACGCACGCAGGCGCCGGGACTCAGTCGCTTGTATTTTTTCGGCGGGTTAATCATGAAATCATCCTGTTCTATCCAGACTTCGCGGGTGAGTCGCACGGAACGCATCCCGAGTTCCGGCATTTCCGGGTTAATTCGGACGTATAGTTCCTCATCGAGTTCTTCCGGCATATTCGTAAGCACGAGTTTCAGCGGATGTAACACCGCCATACGACGCTCCGCGTGCGCGTTAAGCTCGGTTCGTACCGTATTTTCCAAGCGAGCGACATCTGTGTTGCCGTTGTATTTGGTGATGCCTACCCCCTCGCAGAAATCGACGATTGCCTCGGGCGGGTAACCGCGACGTCGCATCCCGCAAATGGTAGGCATACGCGGGTCATCCCACCCGGATACATAGTGCTCTTCGACCATTTGACGTAACTTTCTCTTGCTCATGACCGTATAACTGATATTGAGGCGTGAGAATTCACGTTGTTCGGGACGAGCCGGGACGGGACAATTTTCGATTACCCAGTCGTAGAGCGGTCGGTGGTTTTCAAATTCCAGCGTACAGAGGGAATGAGTTACCCCCTCCCACGCATCCTCGAGCGGGTGCGCGAAATCGTACATGGGATAAATGCACCAAGTGGTTCCGGTGTTGTGGTGCGGGTCGTATGAAATACGGTAAATGACCGGGTCACGCATGTTCATGTTGCTGCTTGTAAGATCTATCTTCGCCCGTAAAACAGCTGCACCTTCCTCAAACTTTCCCGCTTTCATCCGTTCAAATTTTTCCAGATTCTCAGCTATCGAACGTTCCCGAAAAGGCGATGCTTCCCCGGGGGTTACCAAATTCCCCCTACGTCGCCGCATCGTTTCCCTATCCTCTTCGTCTACATAGGCTAACCCTTTCTTTATAAGTGCTACAGCGCATTCATAATAAAAGTCGAATATGTTCGACGCCCAGTATAAATGTTCCCCCCAATCAAACCCGAGCCACCGTATATCCTCCTGAATCGATTTAACAAACTCTACGTCTTCCTTACACGGGTTGGTGTCGTCAAAACGTAAGTGGCACACCGCTCCACGCTCAGCATATTCCTTCGCTATCCCGAAATCCAAACATATCGCTTTCGCATGCCCGATGTGTAAATATCCATTCGGCTCCGGCGGAAATCGTGTCACCGGCGCTTTACACCGCCCGCTACTTACATCCCCGGCTACCCATTCCCGTATAAAATCTCGTTTCGTCTCCGTCTCCATGCCCGGAATTTTACTTGCTTTTTCCCCATCTGACAAGCTAAATGTCGTGTCATCCGCAAGAAAACCACATCTGTCCCAAGAATACGAGCTTTGCAGAGGGCGATGACTTTGATGCAGGAAAACGCGGGGGAGAGCAAGTACGAGGTACGGAGAACGAAGGACGAAGTGAAGGAGTTAGGCGCAACGGAGTTGCGTAGATGGGAGCAGTGAATGCAAAGCGGCATATACACGGAGGGAATAGATTCATGCGCTCGTGATGTTGAAGCCCCCCTAGTACACAGAGCGTCTGTAACACGCATGGAAATGAACAACGCGCCAATTTTTGAAAATTTTGTTGGGACAGGTGTGCAAAAAAAACGAAGCAAAGACGACGTAGCAAAGCCGGGGATCGCCGAGTGTAGTTGTGGTGCGACTAACTTCAAACCCCTGAGTGACGGAAAAGTCCAAAGCCATCAGTCAACAATCAAAAAGACAGGGATGCGGGGTGGCAGACATAGTGGTGTGCTGTGACAGGACTGATGTTCACATATTTGCTTGTCATTAAGGCAGCTATGTATTAGACTATTGTTGAGATGAAGATGCGCAAGAGAGCTTATATGTGCGGAGCAGTGGTTATTTTTGGGGTATGTTTTTTTACACATTATGCCCGTGCTGTTGATGATAGGTCGGATGGATGCGGGGAAACTGAAGAGCTTTCTTCGGATGTGGTAGATGTTTGCAATGAAGTGCTTAAGGATGCGTTGTCGGTTTTAAATTTGCTCCATAGAATAGAGAATCGAGAATCAGCGGATCAAGCCGGCGGGCGGCTCGATGTCCTCTTTTGCCGCATCGATGAAAACCTCAAACGTCTCGCTAAGCTCCCTATATCCGACGCGCGTGTATCCGGTATCATGAGAGCGGAAATGGTAGCTCTCACTCACATCGCGCAGGATAGCCTGCGGATTATGCAGAGATTAACGGAAGTGGGTGCCTACGGGAGTGATAAACTCATGGACGTCTTCGCCAAGTACAAAGTCCTTCAACACGCGGAGCCCACCATACAGGCAGAAGATATTCCACATGACCAACTCCTCAATAACTTAGCGGATGCGGTAGATGATGCACTTTATATTTTACGCAAGGTACACGATGAAGCGAGCGCACGTGATGCCGCTAATGAGATAGATTCTCTACTCGTCCGAATAGAAGAAGCCCGGCATGTGCTGACTCAGCTTGCGCCGCCGCGTACAGAGGAATTACGTGAAGCACTGCGTCCGACCCGTGAGCGTGTCCTTCAACTCGGCAATGATGTTCGTTCCATCAATGATCAACTCAAAAATCAAAATTATTTTGGTTCTTCTCGCCTAGGACCCATCATTGAACGCCTACTCTCCGCGACGGTTAATTAGACCGGTGGCCGGTCAAGGCTTAGTGGAGGGAGATGACTCTACGGCAGGAAGACGCTAGGGAGAGCAAGTACGAAGAACGAAGTACGAAGTCAAACAGTTGTTTTATGAGAAGCTTATCGGGGCAGGTGTGATTTTTCGCGGGACGAGTGTGCATTACGCTTGCATTATTTTAATGGGGTGGTACAATTGCTCGCGTTACATACAGCCGGAACCATGAAACTGATTAGCGGAACTGCACATCCTAAATTAGCCCAAGATATAGCCGACGTGATGGGGTTGCCTTTGTGTGACGCAACCGTGAATGCTTTCCCAGACGGCGAAAGTTTCGTCCAAATAAGAGAGAGTATACGTGGCGCGGATGCCTTTATCATACAACCGACATGTCCGCCGACAAACCACAATATCATGGAATTGCTTGTGATGGTAGACGCGGTAAGGCGCGCGAGTGCGAGTCGAATCACTGCTGTGATGCCGTTTTACGGATACGCGAGGCAGGATAGAAAGGATAAACCGAGGGTACCCATTACATCCAAACTTGTAGCCAATTTGCTGACCGCTGCCGGGGTTAATCGTGTACTTACCATGGATTTGCATGCCGCGCAAATCCAAGGATTTTTTGAAATACCCGTGGACCATCTTTACTCCCTGCCTGTGCTCATTAAGCACCTTAAAGAACATTACGTCAAGAATATCAGTAATTTAGTCGTAGTTTCACCGGATATCGGAGGCGTAAAAACCGCAAAGAGCTACGCCAATATTCTCGGTACGCAGCTTGCCATAGTCGCCAAGCAGCGCATATCGGCCACGGAAGTGAACGCGCACGCGTTGATAGGTGATGTAGACGGCAAAGATGTTCTGTTGGTGGATGACATGACGGAATCCGGGGGGACTTTGTGCGCGGCGGCGGCTATTCTCAAGGAACATGGCGCGGCGCGTATATTTGCCGGCGTATCGCATGCCGTCCTCAATGAAGGAGCGCGTCAAAAGTTGCGAGAGAGTCCGATAGAAAGGTTGTTGACCTCTGATTCGGTGCCGATGGCTCGGGGGGAACACGTGGATACGGTAAGCATTGCCCCCTTGTTCGCGCAGGCTATCGCCAATATCCACAATGATGATTCTGTGACACATCTCTTTGAAGTGTAAATTACTCCTGTGCAAAAGAAGACCGAATCAGGGGGGACGGGAAAACCGTTGACATGGAACTCGCAATTAGGTGCCATGTTGGCGGTAGCCGGGAGTGCTGTAGGATTCGGTAACTTTTTAAGATTCCCCGGTTTAGCCGCGCAGTACGGAGGAGGTGCTTTTATGATTGCCTATTTCTGCGCCTTTCTTTTGCTCGGGGTACCTTTATGTTGGGTAGAATGGACTATCGGACGGCGCGGAGGTATACTCGGCGGACACAGCTGCGCTTCAGCATTCATGCTCATCACACGTTCACCTGTATGGAAATACTTGGGTATAGTAGGTGTACTGGCGCCGTTGGGTATCGGGATGTACTACATGTACTTGGAAGGATGGACACTCGGGTACTGTTACAACATGGCTGTAGGTCACCTGAACCTGAGTAACAGTGAGCAGTACAATGCTTTTTTCGAACAATTTACCGGATGCGCGGCGGACGGAGCGGCTTACACCGGCGGTAGTAGCCTGCCTTATTTTTTCGCAATCGCCATCGTTATCAATCTATATCTACTTTACCGAGGTTTAACACGTGGTATAGAATGGTTCTGCAAATGGAGCATGCCCGTGTTACTCATCACGGCACTCATTATCCTCATCCGCGTCCTCACACTCGGAACTCCGAACCCCGCTTACCCTACTCGCAATGTCAATCAAGGTCTCGGTTACATGTGGAATCCTTCCAAAACCGTGCTTGTAGTTGAACAAAAGCGAGGCGGTTCAACAACGGAACAAACGGTAGAAATGATACCCGCGGATGCCACAGCGCAGCAAGCCGACAACATCGAGCGACAGGTGCGGGCAGCTTACCCCGGGCAGGTGGTTCGCAGGGAGCATATCTCCCTGTTACGCGGTCTCATGAATCCCGACCTGTGGATAGCGGCAGCGGGGCAAATCTTCTTTTCGCTCTCCATCGGTTTTGGCACGGTACTTACGTACGCCAGTTATGTCGGACGCCGAAAAGATATAGCCTTGGTATCGCTTACGGCTAATGCAGCCAATGAAGCCGTGGAAGTCGGGTTGGCGGGAATGATGATAGTACCGGCTTCCGTATCATTGCTCGGAGTCGCGGCTGCCGCGGGAGCGAGCACGTTCGGGCTGGGATTTACCGTGCTGCCGGAAGTCTTCGGCGCAATGCCGGGTGGCAGATTCTTCGGTGCTCTCTTTTTCGGTTTGCTCTTTCTCGCGGCTGTCACAAGTTCCTTATCCATCCTGCAACCGACAATTGCCTTCTTGGAAGAATTTTGGCGTTTGCCCCGCACTCAGAGCGTGGTAATTACCGGTCTCATCGTGCTCGTCGGTGCTTTTTGTGTCTCGTGGTATACCGGTAACGGGATGCTCGCGCTTAGTACTCTCGATTTTTGGATGGGAACAATGTGCCTTTACCTCGTTTCCGCTCTTTACATTATCCTCTTCTGCGGCATTTGGGGAACAAAAAACGGATTATGCGAACTCGGACGCGGAGCTCGTATCCCCATCCCACGAGTACTCGGTTTTGTTATTACTTGGGTAACACCTACCATCCTGTCGGTCATATTTTGTTCATGGCTGTACAGCAAAATGATGCCGGGTAGTGATGAGCACCACATAGCTGATCTAAGTCACGGTGAACCCGGCGCGGTATTGCCTATGGTGTGGATGCTCGTGCTCTTTATTTTTATGGCGTTTGTCGTGCATACTTCCAAACGCTTCCATCGACATAAACATCAATCCGATCCTTTATGACTCTCCCGGGTATTATCACCATGGTCCTTTCCATCTGTTTCGTATGGGGCTTGCTCGCCGTCTGCGTGTGCAGATTAACCTCATCCCGCCGCTGAACCACAGTCCCTCCGCAATGCCCGCCCCCCCTCCGCATTTTTGATTTTTGATTTTAGATTTTTGATTGAAGAATAATGCGCGCTCCGTTGCGCGTCCCTCCGCGGAAACGAGCCCGCCGGCGGGTAGGTGAGTCACAGCTTGGTGGCAGGGAGTGGCGGGTGTGGTGGGAAGGACATTTGAGTTTTTGATTTTTGATTGAAATTTTGGGAGCTGCCGCGGCGCAGGGATTTTTTACGATGCTAAACTGTGCTGCACCGCAGGACATTCTCCCCGGCTTTGCTTCGTAACTAACTTTATGTTCCAATACGCGCAATGGAGCGCGCAAACTTTTTCAATCGTCAATCGTAAATCTAAGATCGTAAATGGGGAAGGGGGGGCGGGCATTCGCGGAGGGCCTGCGGTTTAACTTTATCCTATGTACTTGAGGGTGTTACGCAGGTTGTTAGCAGAGCTTTTGGATGTGTTCTCGGAGGGTCTTAGGGGAAGAGCGACCTTTGAGGGCAAAGGATGGGGAGAAGATAGAGAGGCGGAATTCGGCGATCATGTAAGCGAGGCGGAGCCAAGAGACAGAATCCGGGTGGGAAGGGTAAGAGAGGTAGAAGGACGGGGGGACGATATTTTCGAAGACATCGATACGGGAGAGATCATCGACAGCCGGGCGTTGGGAGAGACGTTGAAGGCGCTCGAGGAGTCCGCGCAGGAAGCGTGTAAAGTCCGGCAAGGTATCCGGAGATGCCGCGTAGAGAAAATTCGGGCGGGTAAGCCAAGACCATTGACGCTCGAGATCGGCGAGGGAGCGGGCGGTAACCGCTATATGAGCCGTGAGACGGTAACGGCGTAAGGACTCATGCGCGAGAGCGAGGAAATGCCAGATAACGGAGATAGGTCCGGCAAGGGTATCGGATAATTTTTCGCGCATACGGGTGCAGGCTGTTTCAAAATCTTCGCGGGAACGGGGGAGGGGGGACAGCCCGGCATCCATAGCAGCGTAAAGGCACTGACGTACGTTATCGGCGGGTTTAGCCCCGAGGGTAGAAATAGCCAATCTTGCCTGCAGGTCTGTAACAGGTAAACGCTTTTTGACGGCATGCAAGAAATCCGCGCAACGGAATTCGGCGAGGCGGCGAACGCCGGCACGGTGAACGAAGTCCGCTTGCTCCCGAGAGGAATAAATACGCAGACGCACACAGCTACCTTCATCGACCAGAGCGGGGAAACCGATACTATCACCTACCGGAACACTTTCCGGGAGAGACCCGCAATCCCAGTGAGTCATGGGGGAAGTCGAAAACGAACGTTGCGCCTTAGATCGGAAACGTTTTTCACGGTATGAAGCGAGACGCGCACGCAATTGTTGTACATCGGTACCGAGAGCAAGTTCCTTGCCTTCATCATCGCATACCCAAACTTTTGTAACGAGCTCCGGAGGGATACGCGAAGAATCGAATTCATCCGGATGACAGAAAATACCCGTTCGTCGATGAACGAAGTCACCTAGGGCGCGGAGGATATCGGTTTGAGGTGGATGCCCGGAGTGCTCGGAACAAAAAAGTTCGGCGGATTCACTGATAGGAAGGAGGTGTTGCCGTATAGGTTTCGGCAACGAACGCAGAAGGATTTCCGTCCGTTGCTCCAGATGCGCCGGAATACCCCAACTAGGTAAATGCTCCGGAAAATCGTTCAGTTGGTCGATGTGAACACCTATCGTAACACCGTCGTCCGGCGCGGAGGGATCGTGGAGGTAGTAGACGGGGTAAGTTTGGGAACCGTAGGAAAGTTCATCCGGGTAAAGTTCGGGCGGTGCTGAATCTTCTCCGGGGTAAATACACTCTTCGTAGGGGATATCGAGTAAATGGGGAGACTTTTTGAGAGCGCGTGTAAGCCAGGTACGTAAAGACTTTTCCGAGGTACATTCGGCGGGTATACGCGCATCAAAAAAACGGTAAATAGAACCCGGGGAACGAATGAGGTCGCGTCGCCGTAATTTTGCTTCTACGGTAGAAACACGCTCGAGCATTTCGGCAAGATGCACTAAAAAAGGGTATTTACCGTGCATATTTTGTGGGATGATGCCGTCGCTGATCATCAAAGCCCGAGCTTCTTTGGGGTAGTAACGGGCATAGCTGATACGCCGCGACTCGATGATAGTCAACCCACCGCAAACGACTCTTTCTTTGGCGAAAACGACACCCGCGAGAGGGTTCCACTGAGGATCAAATGCATGGCAGGTACAGAGATGCGGAGCTACGCGCTCGACCCAAGCGGGATCAAGTTCAGCGGTTCGTCTTAACCAGAGACGACCCGTTTCCGTGAGTTCAGTTCCGAATACCCAAGCAGGTCGTTGTTTACGACGGAAGAGGGCACTTCCCGGAAAGATAGAAAAACTACGACCGGCGGTACTACGGTAGACGCGTTCATCGCGGTTCCAGACACCGATTTGCAAGGGGGAACCGGCGAGGATAGAGCGGTGAATACAGTCGGCGGGTGCTTGTTGTTCCGGTGGTAAAAGTTCCGGTACCCGCCACCGGAAAGCTAAGGCGAGGGAATCGCGTAAATCTTGCTCCAGATTGTACCATTCGAGCATACGCGTAAACGATAAATACCGCGAACTACACCACTTACGTAAAGCATTCCGTCGCACTTTCCGTCCGTCGCGACATTCTTTGCAGGCTGCCCGCCAAAGTTGCAATAAGGAAAGGAAATCGCTCTGCTCGTCGCGCCATACAGCGTGTGCGCGGTCGGCTTCTTCGGCATGCTCCGCCGGGCGTTCCCGTGGGTCTTGGATACTTAAAGCTGCCACGATAATGAGAGCTTCGGCAAGCGCGTTTTCTCGCTTCGCTTCCAGCAGAATGCGTCCCAAGCGCGGGTCCAGCGGCAGTCGTGCCAATTGACGTCCCATGGGTGTCAATCGTTTGTTTGCATTCAAAGCTCCGATTTCCTGCAAAGTTTTATATCCTTCGCGGATGAGACGTTCACTCGGTGGGTCCGGCAGCGGGAATTGTCCGAGCGGGGGTAACCGTAAATCCGCCATTCGCAGGATAACTCCGGCGAGTGCGCTCCGGCGTATCTCCGGGTCGGTGTAAGCATCCCTCGCTTGGTAGTCTTCCTCGCTGTACAGTCGCACGCAGATACCTTCCGCGATACGACCGCAGCGTCCGGCGCGTTGACGGGCGGATGCCTGCGAAATAGCTTCTACCTGCAGACTTTGGATTTGACGTCCCGGGAGATACCGCGAAATACGCGCCAGCCCGCTGTCGATGACATACATGATGCCCGGGATGGTAAGAGATGTTTCTGCTACGTTGGTGGTAAGGACGATACGTCGTGTACCGGATTTCGGGTGAAAGATACGCTGTTGGTCGGAGAGACTGAGGCGGGCGAAGAGCGGGAGGATATCCGTGCGCGGTAATTCGAGCTCATCCAAGGCATCCGAGCAATCGCGGATTTCACGTTCACCGGGTAAAAAAACGAGTATATCGCCGTGTGCATCGTAGCCGGTTATCCATTCCACAGCCCGTACCACGTGGGCAGGTAGGTCCTCTTCCGCCTCTACAGGCGGCATGTAGCGCATTTCTACCGGATAGGTGCGTCCCTGCGCTTCTATCACCGGAGCCCCTCCGAAGAAATCGGAAAAAGCGGCGGCATTCATGGTAGCGGAGGAGATGATGAGCCGGAGGTCGCGGCGGCGACGCAGAAGGAGTTTCAGGTACCCGAGCAGGAAATCGATATTGAGGCTACGCTCATGGGCTTCATCGAGGATGATGGTGTGGTAGGCTCGTAAATTTGGGTCTTTCTGAGTTTCAGCTAACAGGATACCATCCGTCATGAGTTTAATACGTGTATCGGCATCCGTGCGGTCATCAAAGCGTACGTGGTATCCTACTATACCCCCGTCCGTACCGAGTTCCTCCGCCAATCGTCTCGCTACCGCTACAGCCGCTAAGCGTCGGGGCTGGGTGCACCCGACTTTTCCCGGTTTGTTTCCGGCGGCTATCATCGCCATCTTCGGGAGCTGGGTCGTCTTCCCACTCCCGGTTTCGCCCACCACTACCACTACCCGGTGCGCGCGTAAAGCCGCTGTAATTTCCTGCTGATGCGCACTGACAGGTAAGTCCGGAAAGTCGAAATGTATCATCCCTTTCCCGATTTAGATTTTTGACTGAGACGAATGCCCTCTCCCTCGCGCACGACTTCCTCCGTTGCAGAGTTTCGTTGCGACACGTGCACTGAGGGGGAACCCTCTTGTGGTAGGACGCGCAATGGTATGGCTATTGTTGAGCTCTTGGACGAGAGAAAGGGTCAGTAATAAGAGTCCATGCTTCTTGTAGACCGGAGCTGATGAAGTAAGGTTCCTTGACTAAGCGCCACATGTGGGCACTAACACGATTTTGTGCACGTGCCCAAAGTTCAATCATTTGTTGTTCACCGTTAATAGGGGGAGGTAAAGTGCGGAACATTTGACGAAGTTTTCCAGCTGCCTTTTTTGCACTTACCTCATCTTGTACCGCTTCCATGATAACCGCTGCTTCTTGAAGTGCTTTCAGCTCCCTCTTCCACTTAGAATCGCGTACACTTTCTATTTGAGCGTCTAAATTACCACCTTCCCCTTGAGCAACTACAAGACCGCCCAACAGACTCATCATAGCAGCCCCCAAAACCAAGAGATGTTGGATTCGAAGCATAGGAAGGTAGGTTAAAATTGCTCTTCCGGGCGGAAGAAGCGGTTAATTTCAATGAGTGCATGCTCGGGACTATCAGATGCATGACAAACATTGAGCATGCTATTGGTACCGAAATCACCGCGTATGGTACCCTGACTCGCCTTTTGTGAATTTGTAGGTCCGAGTATGGTACGTACACGTTCCACCACACCCGGACCTGCTAAAATGAGTGCTACCACCGGACTACTTTGCATGAATGCCGAGAGTTTCGGAAATAACGGCTCGCCATCAATGACTAAGTCTACAATGTGCGCATAGTGCTCTCGCAGAAGTTCTTCATCTAATTGCATCATTTTGATACCACGTAGGGTGAATCCCTCCGACAATAAACGCTGCAACACCTTCCCGGATAAATTGCGTTGTACACAATCCGGCTTAAACAAAATGAGAGTTCTCTCTTCCATCGTTGTCAATGCTTATGCTCTGCGCAGATATTTATACACCTTCACATCCCTCTCGTCAACAAAATAAACGAGCTTTGCACACAAAAACCCACACCCATCTCAAAGGAAATGACTGTCTAACATCGAGAGAGTACCCTGTTGGCGGGAAACATTGGGGGTGACGAAGTGTGAAGTCAATCCTTTACGGAGTGGTGTCACCATCGGATGCACTGTTATTTTTCCCGCTTGTTCCTGAATCCTTGCCATCGGTCAGCCATTCCACAGGGATACGAATAAAGCGGATGGTTTTGGCATCATTCGGTTCATAGATAAGCCCGATGTAGCCGGGTTCTAGGGGACAGATCGCGCTGTAGGCAAAGTTACCGTCACCCAATGATTTTGCAACCGGCCATGTTTGACCATCATCGTAGCTCATTTTGATAATTCCTGTGGTACGTCCTTTACTCGGTGCACTGAAGAGGATACGACTCTTACCGCCGCGATCTTTATCAGATTTGAAGGAGTAACGCGTGAGACCGTTTTGGCAGCCGGTGCAGGGGAGCTCAGCATGACTACTCACCTCGCCCCAAGTAGCGCCGCCGTCTTCACTGGTAGCGATGCGGCGTGTACCCGCGCCGGGGTAGCTACGCGCGACGGCAAGGACATTACCCTCGTCGGTTTCTACCCAAGAAGTTTCGTTAATTTGGTGTCCTTTATCACTCTTTTCACCGAGTTTCCATGTTTTTCCGCCGTCATCGCTGAAAGCTGCGGTAAGATTCCAATCGCCGAACTTCACGGCTTCATTCATCACAACAACGAGACGACCCTTATGTTTTCCGCGTGTAAGCTGAATACCGGGATTGGGTCCGCTGCAAGTGATGGTAGCGTCTTCATGCTTAGTGGAAGGAGTGATATCCTTAGGTTTACTCCAACGTTTACCGTTTTTTGAGAATGAAATGTAGTTATGCAGAGTTTTCTCTCCCTTGGTACCGGCTTCCATTTTACCGCGCTCACTTGTACCGGGCGGATAATTCTGGAAAAAGAGGATAATCTGTTTCTTGGATTTATCGTAAAGGATGCAGGGATTGTTGTAGGTACCGTGAGCCGGGTCGGCAGCCGCTATGACAGGTTTACTCCAGTGTTTACCGTAATCCTTGCTGACAGAAACCACAATTTCATTCTGAGCTTGGTCGTGGGCACCGTGCCGTCCCTCTGCGGCGGCGACAATAAGACCGTCGGCATTGATAATAGTAGGGATACGGACGTTAGGCAGGGGAATATTGCTACCACCCGTAAACACGTCAACCGCGTGTTCGAGGGGGACAAAATCATCGAACTTACCCGCTCCTTCGGTTACGGAGGAGAAGGGCAGGAGGAAAGCAGCTGCGAGAACAGATGAATGAATGATATTTATTTTCATGGTATAATTATGAGTTAGGAGAAGATTGTTTAGGAAGGAAAAAGAAGAGGCATCCGCAAATAATCATGAGGAAGCCCGCTATACCGAGGGGAACACCCAAGGCAACACCGGAATCTTTTAAGAATCCGCCCAACCAAGAAATAACGGCACCGGCAGAAACCGATGTAAGATTCAGGAGACCGTAACCGGTCGCGGAAAAACGCTCATCGATATGGGAACGCAGGACAGGCATAAGCGTGGCATCCAGAGAACCTTGGGCAATGCCTTGGGTAGCCACGAGAGCAAGGGTAAGACCGAGACCGAGAGAAATAGGGACACCGAGGGCAGGGAGCATAGCTAGGATCACGCAGGGACCGGCAACTAAGTAACAGATACCCGGAACAAACGCACGTGCATTTTTGTTGCGACGGTACCACAGGTCCGCCACTACAGCTGCCAAAAGGACGGAAGCGTATTTGGCGAGGTTAATCCAAGAAGTTGCTTTTGGACCGGCGTCAGCTTCCGAGATATTGAACATATCTTGGAGGAGACGCGGGTACCAATTCATGAGGAACCAGTTAGCAAACCCCGCGAAGGCATACATGAGCAGGAGGAGAACCATGGCACGACCGGTAAAGAGACTACGCAGCACGTGCATCACCCCGAAATCCGCCGCCGGAGACTTTGTTTGAGATGTTTCGGAAGTTTCTGCGGGGGTATCTGAATACTCCGGGTCTTTCAGGAGGAAGATCACGATAAGCGCGTAAGCGACACCGATGAAACCGAAGGTCTCGAAAGTAAGTCGCCACCCGAGCATAGTAGACGGATCGGAAGCGATCCAAGCACCGTAACCGGCAAGAATCTGGCCGGCGTAGATACCACTCATGTGGAGACCTGTAGCCATGGAACGTGTGGAACCACGGTGGTAATCCGAGATCAGAGCGAGAGCGGCCGGAATGTAGAACGCTTCACTGACCCCCATAGCACCGCGCCAAAAAAGAAGCTCACCGTAGGAATCCGCCTTACCGGTCATCCAAGTAACAACCGACCAAACCACGAGTGAACACAGGATGATGAACTTACGCGAAAAGCGGTCGGCTAAGTAACCGCCGATAGGACTGAGCGCGGCATAGACGATGAGGAAAGCGGTTGTAACGAGCCCGAATTGTCCCTGCGACATAGGGATACCCTGTTCCGGGGATGTAATAGAGGTGTTGAGAACGGCGAGGAGTTGGCGGTCGAAATAATTCAACATAACGACCACCCAGAGCACCGCTACCGCGATCCATGCCCAAAGCCCCGGCGACGAAGATGCGGAAACCGGGGGCAGAGGTTTCGTGCGCAGACCGTGACGCAGGGCATAAAACACCGCCGCTACGGCAACCAGCAGGGCAAGTATAGGAGTATAGTCGGAAAAAGTACTGACCAAGCGCATCAATTGGGCAAAATGCTCACGCGCACATCGGAAAATACCTTCGTAGACGTAAGAGACGTGATCGTAAACGCTGCAGAACATAAGAGAAACGGGGGTTAACGTAGATTGATACTGTAGATAGCAGGTGTACGGACACCCGGGAAAATTTCACCTGAAATAGTAAGGATACGGGTACCGATGAAGGCTGCCGGGAAAGTGGCTATACCTTCCGGTAATTCAGCGACGAGCTCCCACTTACCGGTATCCGGCGTAAAACTGTAGATAGCTTTAGCCTGTCCGGGATGTTTGGCAGGTGCTTTACCTTCGAGGGATGCACGGTAGAAATTCCCCGGATCACCCCCGATAACATACAACGATTGTTTGTGTACCGGAAGCGGATTCGCCGTACCGACGAGAGATTCAGGCATTTCACCCGGGACTTTAGCCCACGTGTTCGAAACCGGGTCGTAGCACAGGACATCCTTCAGGTAAGTGCGTTCACCTTCTCCCTTCGCATTGGGGTGCAAAGAGCAACCTCCCATCACGTAAATTACGCCGTCCGAAACACCGGCAGCCGCCAGCATGCGTTCCGTAGGCATGGGTGCCAGCTCCCTCCAACCGGCAGGTAAGTTGTCTAAGTCAAGCACATAGCAGGAATTCAGACAAGTGGTAGAGTCCGGTAACTCCTGACCGCCCATCACGTAGAAACGAGACCCCATGAGAGCGAAGGCGGGGTAAGCGACACTTTTCGGTAGGTCGGGGAGAGATTCCGTAACCCATTGATTATCACGTATAGTGCTCAGTGTTACCTTCGATAAATGTCCGTCGGCATTGCATCCCCCGGCGACAATCAGGCCACGCGGGGACGCGGCAAAAGCTGCGTAGGCTATAGGACGCGGCATTTTGCCTACTTTTGTGAGTTTAACGTTGCCCTGTGCGGGGAACTCCGTCGTGGTTACGTCATCGTAGAAGACTTTGTCACCGCGATCAGCCGGAGTTTTTGCGCCGGGTTTGGCATTCGGGAAGTTTGCGCCGCCCGTAGCCACCAAGATATCCGTCGGGTGAGTATCATTGGCCGGGAGTACAGCCGATACCATGCCGGCACGTCCTATCGTATCAGGAATTTTTCCGGCGGGTACAACTTTAATTCCTTCAGCGTAAGCCGGGAGGAAGGTAAATAAAATACAAAAGAGCGAGAGGAGTCGGTACATAGTTAAGGTAATTTGACAGACCATATTTCGTTAGAACGTTTGCCCGGACGTTGTTCACCGTTGAAAATGAAAGCTTTTTCCTGCCATACTGCGCAGGGAAGCACGGCACGCGGAGCCGGGATAGCTCCGATTTCTTCCCAGGTATCGTTCTGCGGGCAATAACGGAGACAGGCACTGCGGAATCCGGGGTGATTCTGCGGAGAGGAGACACCTTTGACAGACGCGTCGTCCCCGCCCAAGAGATAGATTCTGCCTGAGGACGAGACCGGGGCAGGCGTAGGAGCGGCCGCGCAGAAACGCGGCAAATCCGCCGAGCGTTCCCATCCGGTTTTCGGGGTAAATTTCCATGTTTCGGTGAGCATATCGCGTATCGTGCGTCCGTTTACGTCGGGTTTGAGTCCGATGCCTCCGAGCACATACAGGGCACCGTTTGCGGCGGCTACTTGGTGTAGGAAGCGTCCGCGTGCCGGAAGTGCGGGACCCTCGCTCCACCGGTTTTCACTGATGCGGTAAATGTAAAGGTTGCTCTGAGCATCCTGCTCGCCCGGGGCTATACTCCCGCCTACAACGTAAATTTTATCGTCGAGCACAGCGGCGGCATGCCCGGTAAGTCCTACAGGTAGTTCAGCCAAGGATTCGATGTGTACATTCCCGTTGCGGGGAGTAAGCAACAGACACGTCGCGAATACTCCGTCGGCATTGCAGCCCCCGATAATTACGACACCCTGAGGCAGGGAAACGGACGCTCCGTAGCCCATAGGCTCGGGTAGGCGCACGGGTTCCGTCCACGCATCCGCTGTATCC
Organism: uncultured Akkermansia sp.; assembly: GCA_964545935.1. Taxonomy (GTDB): domain Bacteria; phylum Verrucomicrobiota; class Verrucomicrobiia; order Verrucomicrobiales; family Akkermansiaceae; genus Akkermansia. The sequence continues at coordinate 17,287 of CAZJIH010000019.1, forward strand.
GGTGTGAGTAAAAAGACACGGTCCGTCCATCGTTTTATTCCGCCTTCCCACAGAGGTTTCTCCGGGAAATTGGCGCCACCGGCTGCCAATAAGGTGAATACACCGGTCTCGGCATCCGCAACCGCACCGGCATACATCCCGGCATATCCCTCCGCATCCGGTAACGTCGGTAATTTACTCCATTTCATCTCTCCTGTCATGGTTTCCGCTTGCATAAGCTGCTTTCTCCCGCATTTTATACACGAAATAACGAGCATTGTCAAGAAAATAAATTATTTTGCACGCTGAAATATGCGTTTATTTCGTGAAATTTTTTTGTAGGCGTCGCAATGCCGGTTACCGTGTTTGTGGTTTCCACGCGATCTATTTGCCATGGCGGGGAACTCTGGGACAGGACTGTGGTTCAGCTGTGGTCGGTTATAATTCGAATCCCCGCAGAATTTCTCCCGCGGGGATTCAAACTTACTAACTATGAAACTCGGGCTTCCTTCTCGGATGACGAGGTGATCTCCCTTCACCTCGCATCGCAAATCCCGTTATGGTAAAGACACACTTCATCCCTCTTTTGTTGAAATTTTTTTATTTTTTTTGAAATTCGTAATAAAAATTTCCCACCATGCCTACCGCTACCCGACGCTCAACGACTTAGCGAAGGGGAAAGTCCACGCACAGCCTTACTGCTCCTAACTGATCGATTTCGTGTTCCTTATCTCGTTCTTCGTACTCTATCATCCCTGCAATTACCTGCAACAGAATCATCGCTCAGCGCTAGACAGTAATTCTTCGCGGGACGAATATGTTTACTTCGGCATAGCAATCGAATTTGTTTGCATTTAGGGGAAGTATATGGTAAGTTAGGAGGAAGAAAGGCGAATTGTGACACCCCTGATTTACCAAATTATAAAAAAAATTCTTTTTTTAATGCCACCGGAGGGAGCGCATGAAATGACACTTATGATGTTACGCGCGGCGGAGCGTGTTGGGGTATTGAGCTTGATATGCGGGAAACGAGTGGAAGATGAAGTGGAAGTGATGGGGTTGAAATTTCCGAATCGGGTAGGATTAGCGGCGGGTATGGACAAACAAGGGAATACAGTAGATGCTTTCGGCGCATTAGGTTTTGGTTTTGTGGAAGTTGGAACATTGACACCGCGTCCGCAGACCGGCAATCCGAGACCTCGCCTTTTCCGTTGTATACCCCAGCGAGCGATTATCAATCACATGGGGATCAATAATCTAGGTGTAGATTCCGGTGTAGAAAATCTCAGTAAGATTCGTCATTTCAGGGGAGTTCTCGGTGTCAATATCAGCAAAAACAAAGTGACACCGAATGATGAAGCACGCATTGATTATTTGGCTTGTTTGCGTGCGGTGTGGAATGTAGCTGATTACGTGGCTATCAACTTTTCATGTCCGAATGTACCGAATCTCTGTGAACTTGCAAAGGCTGAATCTGCCGCAGATTTGTTAGCTGCATTGAAAAGTGAACAATCAAACTTACATCAGGAAACGGGAAAATATGTACCGATAGTGATGAAAGTTTCACCGGATATGAGTGAACAGCAAATCTTTGAACTCGCGCATGTCTTTCAGGATTGTCAACTTGATGGACTCATCTGCACGAACACAACCACATCTCGTGTAGGTGTAGAAAAACATCCGGCAGCTGAGCAGAAAGGGGGGCTCTCCGGTGCACCGCTTTACAATCGTTCAAATGAAACTCTCGAAGCTTTTGCCAAGTATCTTCATGGTTCTATACCCATCATCGGTGTGGGGGGTATTATGAATCCGGAGGATGCCTTAGGTAAACTTCGTGCCGGTGCGTCTCTTGTTCAACTCTACTCCGGCTTCATCTACCAAGGTCCGAACCTCATTCATGCATGTGCCCAAGCGATAAAAAATGAATTGCGGTCAAAAAACTAACTTGACAGGGCAGGGGAGGGGTGATAGAATGGGATTATGAAGTGGATTACAACAGCCATCGCCATTGCATTGGTAGCCACCGGGATGGTGGTCAAAGCGGATGTCGTGACTGACTTGCGACCGGTTATCCGTGAGGTCGCGCAGAAACACGGAATTGACCCGATATTGATGGAAGCTATCATACGGCATGAATCCGGCAATGCGACATCGTCTGCCGCGAGAAACAAGAATAACCTAGCAGGTATTATGGGACGAGGCGGTCAGCGTAGGTATGCCAGTAAAGAAGAATGTGTTAAGCATCTGGGCTCTATATTGGCAAAGTACAAAGCGAAGGGACGTATTACAGTCGCACAAATCAGCAGTGCGTATTGTCGTTCACGCAGTGCATGGATTGTAAGAGTCAACGCTTTTATGAATCGTATTCGCGCAGGTCATTGGGGGAGTGCGGATATTTATGGGCAGAGTAGCGCGCCGAGTGCACAAAAAAGGTAGGAAGTACCCTCCCCTCGCATGCTGTTGAATTATGATGCAAAGCCGTGAAGTGCAACGTGATGTGCAACATGGCTTAGCGGGCGGAGAATATCACGCGCAATCCTGTTGCGCCTAATTGTTTGAGCTTCGTACTTTGCTCCCATCTTCGTTTACCTGCGACGAAACCAACGCTCAGTGCTAAGCTGTTAATTCTCTCTGACCGGATAGGAATTACTTTGGGAGGAAGTAATTTCTTTGTTTATCGCTTATAGGGATGCGAAGTTTATCCATGACGGTCAGCATATCTTCCCACACAGCTCGGCGAGAGGCGAGGGAACCGTTGCGGAGTAAATAGCTTGGATGGTAAGTGACACGCACGGGGGTACCATCGTATTCCCACCACGTACCCCGGAGACTCGTTACGCTTTCTTTTTCATCGCGTGCAAGTAGACCGCGAGCGGCGGATGCACCCAGACACACGATACATGTCGGAACAATGGCGCGTAGTTCAGCCTGAACAATGGGGAGACAAGCGGCTATTTCATCGGCGCTCGGAGCGCGATTGGCGGTACCTTGATTATCTCCCATGGAAGGACGAAATTTACAGATGTTGGTGATATAAACTTGTTCACGGCGTAGCCCCATGGCACGTAGGATATCATCGAGTTTTTGACCGGCTTTGCCGACGAATGGTTCACCGAGACGCTCTTCATCGTAGCCCGGCGCTTCGCCAACTAATACCAATTGTGCATGTACATCCCCTACAGAAAATACCATACGCTCCCGCAGGGTACCTAATTTACGCGCAGCTACCCAGTGTTCTGCCCTCTCCCGTAGGTATGCTATTTTTTCTTCCGGACTGCTGAGAGTCGATTGTTGCGCAGATGCAAGTTCCGGACGTGCGGGTGGAAGCGGTGTCGCCACCCAGCTGCGCATGATCGCGTAAGCCTCGTCATCCAAAGCGATGCGTTCTATGCCCCGCTCTTGTAGATGCTGCAAACACACACACGTTATGTCTCGGAGCGTAGGCATAAGGTCGAAGGATTGTTGTTTGGGTTCACATCCGTCTCGAGAAAATTCCTGATAATCATCGCCATGCTACTTCCCGCGTGGTTCCTACACATTCCTCGTATCGCAGAGACACCAACTTCACGGGAACCTTGAGCTATCATTCACTCTGTTTTTTTGCTTTGCATCCCGCATCGCTATCCGCGCAATCCCGCCATTCCTAAACGATCGACTTCGTTTTTCACCACCTCCTGCGGTTATCTGCGACAGAATCATTGCTCACCGCCAAAGTATCAACCTTCTTGGGACGTATGAGGTTCGGGTTGGTCCGGGTAGATCAATTGAGCCGGAGCCGGTTGAATACTGCTGATGGTCATTTTAACTTGGTCGCCCCCGATTTCTATCGGAAGCCGCAGCGTATCCCCTACTTTGTGCCCCAGCAATCTTGCGCCAAGTTTTGAACTGTACGCAACTATACGTTCTTCCGGTACAGAATCCCATGCCCCAAGAACCGTGTACACAATTTCTTTACCGTCTTCGGACACAAAAGTTACGCTGGTACCCATATTAACAACATCGCATGAAACTCCTTGAAAATCTGTTGGTTGAGCTAAAGCAAGCAAACGAGAAAGTTCCTCCGAACGGCGGACGAGCACTTGGCGAGTTGCCTTGGCATCTTGGTACCCTCCGTTCTCGCGCAAGTCACCTTCTGCGCGGGTAATTTCCAGATCATGTTTATTTTTAGGAATTTTAACGTTGACGATTTCCTCATATTCGGCTTTACGAGCCGCAAATGAACGCAGGGATACATAAAGTGTTTGCTTGGCTTTGGGAGTCGTGTGTGCCAACGCTATTTCCTGTAAGCCACTGTGCACTTTCATCATATTCGCCAGCAGGAAATTGCGATCCATGTCCAACATAACCGATGAATCGTAGATAGCTTTAGCAAAAGGACGTGCCTCTGCTTCCGTTAGTCCTGTTACTAAGTCTTTTGCGAGTTCGTGATCTTCGAGGAGCATATTACGCAAACGTAGAGCACGATTCGGTGCACCGTCCGCTGAATCGCGTTCAATTGCACTGATGATAGCTGCTCCTAGTGCCATTTTCATCTTTTCAACAATATCCAAGGTAACTCCATGACGTTCTTTGCAAATCCAGATCAACACACTGGGTTGAAGAGTCTGACTGGAAATTCCCGCAAATATCTCTGCGAAGAGGTGCTCTTTATCGCCGTTATCAAGGATGTAAGATGCCGCGTGCGGAGTAACACGAGATCCCCCCCGCAGGAAAAGATATGTTATAACATGCTGCCAAGTGTCGGGGTAAGCATCGGCGATAGCGGAGTATACACGTTGCTGCCGAGAAGGAGCTAGGTCTCCGATGTAATTGACCAGCTCATCTTTCGGTAGTGTGGCAACACGTTCAGCCAAGGTCGTAAGTTTTTCTACACCGATCGCATGCACGGCTGCTTCTAGCTTGTCTGCCACATCTTTACCTCCTACCTTGGCTATAATATCATCGCGTATAATGATGAGTTCCAGCACATGCTGTGGTTCTAAACGGTCTTTTTCGATATCTTTTTCCATGGCGGCTATCAGTTTAGCCGTTTGTTCGATGTCTCCCTTCAATACTTCATCCAAGTGCGCTTGGTCTAGGATGCGTACACAACTTTCCAGTGTTCCCCCATCCTCGTAATCTTTGACCAGAGCTTCCGCCGCACTCGTTGCCTCTCGTAAACATATTGCTTCCCCGCGTTTTGTCGGTAGACGGAATTGCGGGGATTGTCGCATGGCTGTACGTGCTTTTTCCCACCATATTTTCCACTGATCCATCGGTATCACGCGTCCGCTTAAATTCCTTTCCAATTCTTCCACCGACATAGGCAGTACCTCATTTATTCCTTCTCGTAGAGAGTAATTGTGCTCTAAAACGAAGGTGATGAATTTAAGCATACCCTCCTTACTCTCTGCCTGTGCCCGCGTACCCTCAGGATCGTCATAACACTGCACAAGAAAATGTGCTTCCGGGAGCGGTGTCAATTGATTATATGCCAATTTAAGTCCCATGACATATCCGGGACGCTTCTCAAAGTTAACTTTGACTGCTTGTTTCGCCAACGACCACCCTTCCACTTTCCCTACTCCCCACTCTCCATGCATGACGTATCTCCCGGGGGCTATCTTATCTAATTTCTTCGCAAAATTTACGGGTAATTTTCCCGCTTTTACCAATTTTTCCAAGTCGTTATGCATACGTGCAGGGAGTGTACCACACACTTTCCACTATGTCAACACTAAAGTACAAAGTCAGACAGCTAGGTCACATCTGTCCCACGAAAACTAAAGGCTTAGTGGAGGGAGATGACTCTACGGGAGGAAGATGCGGGGGAGAGCAAGTACGAAGAACGAAGTACGATGTACGAAGTCAATCAGTTAGGTACAACAAGGTTGCGTGGACGACGAAGTAGAAAAGCAGCGTGGGTGATAACACAGGGTTCCCGTGAGATTGATACCCCTGAGGTATGCGAAACGCGTGAAAATTGCATAGATAGAGGCATTGCAGCGGTCAGCATCGATTTTCTTAGGACTGGTCTGACACTGCAGGCTCGCTTTTCGAGCAACGAGAATATGTCGATGTACGGAGGTAGGTATCGTGCTGATAATAACAGCGAAGGTATACGTATTTTGAATACGTGCGTCAAGTCTTTTTTAAATTTTTTTTGTCTTTTTTTCAAAGGTGTAGGGGACAATTTTTTTCCTCGGAAGGCAAAATTTGACTATCCCTTCTTTTTGTTGATTGTTTAATATCAGAGTATTATCACGTGCGAGATACGTATTCAAAATACGTATACTTACTTCTGCGCACCCCTGACGGTATGGGGTGCAACAAAGTTAAATCATAATTATTACAAGCTATGAAGTTACACATACCACTTCCACTTCGCTCTGCACTGTTGGCAGCTTGCGCAGTGGTTTCGTTGTCAACCCTTTCTGGGGCAGCTGTATTTGAAAATTCCGAAACCGGCGTGACTAATGCATTTATGCAACAGTACGGGGCAGATACGTCTTACTACGACATAACAGATGACGTGCGTATCAGGAATAATCACGTTGTCGGGGCAGGTGAAGATTCATGGAATGCCGGGATTTTGAATTTCAATGTGTACGATGATTATTTTCTCTACTTTCATGAGAGTAAGGAATTCGTATTAACCGGAAATTCAACCGAGAATGCGGCAACTTTCTTTCTCTGGGGCAAGAATTCAAGTTGCATCTTTGATACGATAGGAAAGGTATCGATATGTGACAATCGCAGTGTAAATACGGAGTGGAATGCTGATAACAGAAATGGGACGACAATGCATGTAGACGGCTATATTGAATTTAGCCATTGCGGAGATGTTAAGATAACCGGGAACTATGTCGAATCAGCGGGTGTGACAGAGGCAGATGCGAATGGGTGGTTTTCTGATGCATCACCGTACGGGACAATTGATTGTGGTGATCTTGTTTTTGGAGACAATGACAGCGTGGAAGTGCGGGGGAATTGGCATCGTCAAGTTGTAGAAGAGAAGGACAGTGACGGTAAAACAAAGCAGTGGTGGTATTATCGTCTTTTTGGTATTTGTGTAGATTCCCAGAGTGCATCTAATATTGCGTCGGATTCGCCCAATAGGTTCGATACTTTCGGCTTAACGATCATGGTTAAAGACGATCAAAAGTTTGAATGCTATGATGCCGTAGATGTCGCCGGTGCCCTCCTTATTAATGGCTACGGAGGTGATTCGAACCCGATGGAAGGCAAGGATAGTTTCAAGGGTACAGTTACTTTTTCCGGGGAACACACGGAGGAAGACCTGAAGGAAATCCTTAAAAAGGATGGTGTGACATTGGATGATGAAGCAATGGAAAGGGCTATAAGGGATTCCCGAACAATCTACACGTGGTACGTTCAGGTGTACGATGGTACGCTGGTACTGAAAGATGGAATCATATTGCAGGTGACACGGGAAGATATTATGACACAGGACGAGCAAGGTAACTGGATTGTCGATATGGATGCGCCCCAATACAGTGTCAAGGTCGGGGATGCGGCTAAACTGGTGATGAAAGATTCTACCATCTTTACCCATCAGCCATTACGCTTTGATGAGTATGGAGATGAAACCGGCTGTGGCTCTGGGGAGGTGTTTATCTCTAACGCGAGTTTTAGCGGCACCAATACAATTTACGCTCATACTCTAGAGTCAACGGGGGGTACGTGGACGTTCAATGTAGGCAAGGAGAATCTCAAGACACCAATTGTCTCGTTGAAATTCCATCTCCCGAAAATTGATGATTATAACGATATCCTCGGTCCCGGTACCTTCACGAGTCGGGAGGGGACGGTATTTGACATCGAATTTGACGGTTCGCTTGCTGCGGGGAAATACAAGTTGCTGGAATTTGACAAGACGGGTGGGGAGTGGAAACGCGAAGCCGGTATGCCGAAAATTACGGGGAAGGCAAGTTCCGAGACTGTCGGCGATAAGGCAGGAAGCGGCGATGTCTATCTTTCAACGAATGGGAATACAATAACGCTCATCTACGATACGAAGGGAGGCGCGGCTGAACCGGAACCGGAGGATAGACAACCGACGACGCTCACTTGGGGTAACGGCAACGGAACGTGGGCGGACAGTGCGGGGAACGGGGACGGTCACTGGTCCGGTTCGGTAGATGACAAAAATTTCTACACGGGCGACAGC
>CAZJIH010000020.1:0-25365 GCA_964545935.1 uncultured Akkermansia sp.
AGCAGGAAGCTCTGAAAAAAATATATGATTTAGAAGACGCGGTGAAGGCGAGTCGTGACCGCGATATGATTCATGTATGGCGCAAGTTACAAAGTGCTGACCATTTTCACTACATGGAGAAGAGTAATGGTTTTACCCCGTACCCTTCCCCATACGATGCCTATATTTATTACATGAATGCCCTCGCCGATTTGCAGGTGCGCGTTAAGCAGGAAGCTGACCTTATAAAATATATGGAAAGCAGGAATATGTGCTGAACCGCAGTCCCTTCGCAAATACCCGCATCCTCGTCGCATTTTTGATTTTAGATTTTTGATTGAGACAAATGGTGCTGCCGTGGTGCGGGGATTTTATTACGATGCGAAGTCGATGGATACCGCCGGCGTTGGGGGATCCTTCCGCGGAGGGACGTGCAACGGATCGCGCTGACTTCTTCAATCGTCAATAAAAAATCAAAAATCGTAAATACGGAGGGGAGGCGGGACGGAGGGCATTGTGGTGGGACGCGGCAGGAGCAGCGGTTAAGTTTTCGGGTCGAGGGCATCGCGGAGACCGTCGCCGAGGAAATTGAGGGCGAGGAGGGTGACGCAGAAGAAGAGGGAGGGGAAAAGGAGGAGGTTCGGCGCGACATCTAAGCGGTCAGCTCCTTCTTTGATGAGGGTACCCCATGAGGAGTTAGGAGGTTTAACCCCCAGACCGATGAAAGAAAGGGTAGATTCGGTGAGGATAATACCCGGGACAGCGAGAGATGTGTAAACAATAACTGTACCGAGGAGATTGGGTGCGATATGACGGAAGAGTATACGGAAGTGGGAAAGGCCGAGAGAGCGTGCCGCGAGGACAAATTCCTGTTCACGGAGGACGAGTGCTTGAGATCGCACGATACGAGCTAAAGTTAACCAACCCAAGGCACCTATGGCTAGGAAGAGCGGGACGAGGCTGATGAGAGGGACGACGGAATCGCGTGGCCAACGGAAGAGACGGACAATTTCATCCGCTAGGTGCCGGCATGGGAGCTCGATCCATAACGAAAAGACGACCACGACAACGATGAACGGAAGCGCGAAGAGCACATCGATGGTACGCATCATGGCGGCATCTACGTGACCGCCGATATATCCGGCAAAGAGTCCGTAAATAACGCCGAGAGATGCGGCTACAGCCGTAGCGAGGAATCCGACGGCGAGCGAGATACGTCCGCCGTAGAGGATGCGAGCCAGCAAGTCACGTCCCAGGTGATCGGTGCCGAGCCAATGGTTACCGGAGCACGGAGCGGTAATGTGTTCTAAGTCAATGGCATTCGGGGGAGCTATACACGGGAACAGAGGAAGGAGGAAGCAGATTGCCACCATGAAGAGGAGGAAGATAGCGGAGGCGACTGCCGGTTTGTTGCGCAGGAGACGCCGGAAGGTCTGTTGAGTGGGGGAAAGACCGTGAGTGGCGGTGGAGTGAGGAATCATGCGGATCGGAGGCGAGGGTTAAGGATGGCGAGACAGAGGTCAACAGCGAGATTGGCTACCACGATGAGAACGCCGTAGCAGAGGACGAGTCCTTGGATGAGGAAGTAGTCGCGGTCGGTGGTAGCATTGACAAAATGGAGACCGAGACCGGGAATTTGAAAACAGGATTCGACGACGAAAGAACCTGTGATGAGCGCGGCAAATGCCGGACCGATGTACGAGATAGCGGGGAGAAGTCCGCAGCGTAGCGCGTGAAACCAGAGGATGCGTGAACCGGAGGCACCTTTGGCTTTGGCTGTACGGACAAAGTCTGAGGCGAGAGCATCGAGCATACCGGCGCGAGTAAGCCGCGCGATGTAAGCAGCGTTGGCCGCACCAAGAGCGAGAGCGGGGAGAAGAGCGCAGAGAGGGGAATCCCAGCCGGCGACACTGAGACCCGGGACATGAGAACCGAGGGTGACCCCGAGGATGGGAGCGAGGACGAAACTCGGGATGCAGATACCCGCTACGGCGGCGAGCATGAGGAGAGAATCCTGCCAATGGTTGCGCCGGTAAGCGGCGAACATGCCTGTCGGGATACCGATGAGGACGGCAAACACCATAGCGAGGGAGCCGAGGAAGAACGAGACCGGGAAAGCTTGGGCTAATAATTCCGAGACTTGGGTACCTTCACGGACGAGTGATGGCCCGAAGTCCCCGTGCAGGAGGATAGCCTTCCAGTAACGGAGAAATTGCACCCCCATACCTGCATCCAAACCGTACAGTGAGTTCAGTTGTTCGAGGATATGTGCCGGGAGTTTGCGTTCACCGAGAAAAGGATTTCCCGGGAGGGCACGGACGAGAAAAAAGGTGAGGGTTTCGAGGGTGAAGATAACGACCAGCCCCTGAGCAAGACGACGAATAAAAAATTTGATCATGGTTTTTCGGTCGGATGAACCTCTACAGCGTCAAGCGGATGATTATCTAACAAAAGCGGAAACCAACCGGAGACATGAGGAGATTTGAGGTAAGTACGCACGCTGTGGTAGAGAGGGATGATAGGGGAACTGCGGAGGAGTTCACGTTCGGCATCGGCGAGGTGGGACAGACGGAGCGCGGGGTCGGTAGCGTGGTGAGCTTGGGCGAGGGCGGCATCACAAACGGGGGAAGCCCAGCCGGTACAGTTGTTGCCGGCATCGGATTGCCAGAGTTCGAGAAATGTGGCAGGGTCCAAGAAGTCGCCGCTCCACGAGCACGATGAGATGTCGTAGTTGCCGGTTTGTTGAGCGGCTTTGTAGGCTGTCCACTCGCAGGAGCGAATTTCTATGCGGATACCTAAAACACGCGTCCACATAGCCTGGATGCATTCGGCCATGACACGTTGGACATCGCGGGATGTGGTCAGGAGCTCCGTATGCGGGAAGCCGGCGCCGTTCGGGAAACCCGCTTGAGCAAGGAGTCGGCGAGCGAGCTGCTCCCGCTGAGCTTGGGATAAGGAATCGGCGGGGTCCCGGACAGTCGGGTAACCGGGTGTAGGAGGAGTAAAGCTGAAAGTGGGTATGCCGGCACCGCGCGCCACGCGCTGTACAAGAGCCGTGCGATCAATAGCCAGTGAAAGTGCCCGGCGTACTTGTTCGTTGTTTAAGGGCGAACGCTTCGTGTTCAATCGGTAAAATACGGTGCAATAATAAGCATCGCGGCAGAATTCGTGCGGTGCACGCCGGATAGCATGGGCCAATAATTCCGGGGGGACATTGTTGGTGATGTGGAGTTTACCGCCGAAATACATGCGAGTTTCCGTGTAACCATTGACGATAGGCAGGAAGCGTATGCCCCGGTTACGGAGCTCAGCAGCGCGCCAATATCGCGGGTTGGGAACTACGCTCAGGTAGTCGTTGAAACGATGCTCCTGCGGTAAGTAAGCTCCGTTTCCGACCCACGTGTTTACTTTAGCCCAAGAACTACGGCGGTCGAGCATACCGCCCATAGCTTCCGCGCGGTGAGCGGGTATAGGAAACCAAGTGTAGTGCAGGAGACGTTGAAGGAGCTGAGGCTCAGGGCTTTCAAGGGTGAGGACGAGTGTACGGTCATCCGGCGTACTTACCCCTACGTCTTTCCAAGCGAGGCGACCGTGGTTGAACTCGCGTGCACCGCGTAAGGGATAGAGCATCTCCGCGTACCGCCCGCCGAATTCCGGGTGCAGTAAACGGTGGTAAGCGTACGCAAAGTCGTGGGATGTTACGGGGTGTCCGTCACTCCAACACGCATGTCGTAACCGAAAAGTCCATACTTTAGCGGATGCATCGTGCTCCCAACTCTCCGCCATACCGGGCAGTATACCGGCGGAATTGCGCGGGTCCGGTCGCACGAGCCCTTCCAAGATACAATTTATGATTTTGCCGTCGGCAACGGCTGTAGCCTTGTGCGGGTCAATACTTTGAGGCTCCGAGTTGTTCCCCAGCAATAGAATACCCTCTCGCGCTGATTTTTCGGCAGTACTCTCCGTATCGTGACACGTGCATAATACACAACAAAGCATTGCAATACAACACCGAACCACTGTGCCCACACCTGCTTTTCTTCCTAACGCCACGTTCTTCCCTCCGGCTTCTCTCTCAAAAATACGACGAAAATGAACGGTAGGACTCGTGGTTCACGCAAACAGTCGAAAGCGGCGAACATTCGGACTACGAGGCTATTCTTCATCGATAATTTCCGGGTCTTCGGGGAAATCCGAGTCATCTTCACCGCCGTGCGCAAGAATGTATTGAAGGTCTTTGATATCCAGACCGGAGGCAAAACCGTCATCTCCAAGTACGTTTGTAACAAGTTGACTCTTAAGTATCTGTAGCTTGCGTATTTTTTCTTCCACGGAATCCCGCGTGATAAGACGATAGGCGATAACCTTATTTTTTTGACCGATACGGTGCGTTCGGTCAATAGCCTGACTTTCTACTGCCGGATTCCACCAAGGATCGTACAGAACAACGTAGGACGCGGATGTTAGGTTCAGACCGGCACCGCCGGCTTTCAACGAAAGAAGGAAAACGCTCGGGTCTTTTGTCGTTTGGAAACTTTCGATAACCCCTTTACGATCTTTTACTTGACCGGTGAGGTAATGGAAGATACGATTTTCTTCTATCAAACGTTCCTTGATGATATCGAGCATTTTCACAAACTGGGAGAACACGAGAACTTTATGCCCTTCTTCTCGCAGTTGATCGAGCAAGTAGAAGAGAGCGTTAAGTTTAGCGCTACTGACATCCCGATAATTGATCTCCGTTCCATCCGTCTTCAACCCTCGTTTTTCTACAATCTCCTTAAAGTCCGGTAAGAGCGCCGGGTGACAGCATATTTGACGCAACTTCATGAGCCCCTGCAAGATAGCAAAAGAATTTTTCTTTACTTCCTCGTTTGAATCTAACCGCAGCAGGGCACGCTGGATTTGGCGCAATTCATGGCGATAAAGCTGCAATTGCACACCCTCCATGCGGGCAAGCACAACTTCCTCGGTACGCGGGGGAAGGTCTTTGGCAACCTGTTGTTTGGTACGCCGCAGGAGGAAAGGCTTGAGACGAGCCGCCAGCCGATTTTGACTTTGCGCGTCCTTGCGCTTATCAAAACGCTTTTTGAAATACGCGCGACTGCCTAAAACTCCGGGCATCGCGAAAGCCATCAATGACCACATATCCAGCAAACGATTTTCGATCGGTGTACCGGAAAGCACGAGGCGGTTGTACGCAATGATGTCGCGTGCAGCTTTAGCCGCCTTTGAATCCGGATTCTTAATCTGTTGTCCTTCATCTAATATAACAGTCAACCACTTAATTGAATTAATCTGGTCACCGCACACACGGAGTTGAGCATAATTGATGACCACCATATCCACGTTGGCGAGAATATGTTCGACTTTAGCCTGTTCCTTGTTGCGAATAACCATCACGCGTACCCCCGGCGCGAACTTCTCAGTCTCCCCTGCCCATACATCCAACACCGACTTCGGACACACGATGAGCACCGGCGGAGTAGGAACCTTCGTCTCTGCCGTGCTGTGGTTACGCACCCATTCCTCTCGCAACCAAAGGATGTAAGTGATAGACTGTATGGTCTTACCCAAGCCCATATCATCAGCCAATATACCACCGAAGCCATTGACCGCTAAATACGCCAAGAAATGGAAACCTTCCACTTGGTACGGACGCAGTGTAGCTTGCAATGATGTCGGTACATCCGGGCGAACATCTATCCTTATCTCCGCCGTGCGTTCCTTAATTTTAGCCCAAGCTTGGGGGTCAAAAACTTCAGCCGCCCGCGGGTCCGCTAATTGCAGAGCGTGCATGCGATGCGTCTCGCCGGATAAATCGTAAGGATCAAGCCCGAGTTTTGTGACCGCGTCCCTCTCTTCATCATTCAGTTTAATTCCCAAACGCATCCACGTTCCGTCCTTCATCCGAACATACCCACCACGCGCCGCCACCAAAGCTCGTATCTGTTCCGGTTCAAGGTCTACACCCTGTACATCAAAAACTACCTTCAGATCAAACCAGTCGATATCCTGTTTTACAACTTCAAAGCGAATAGAAGCAGCGACCGGGTCCGCCAACAAGGATTGCAGGCAATTATCCAATTCTACATGCACGTATTCCGGTATTTCCTTGTACCACTCCGCAAATCTTTCCGGAAATTGCTTGGTAATACGTGTTTTATAAACATTTGTCGGAATATCTTTTTCGTTGCTGTAAACATTCGAAAGCCAGCGCATGATTTCCAAAGTGTAGCGTTTACTGCCCGCATCATCCAATTCTTCATCATCCTTTGTACGCGGTAGCCCGTATGTGAACGACATCTCCGAAAGTAAGCCCGGGATCGGATAAAGATACTCTCGGATAAAGCGTAAGAGCGTTCCGTCTTTTACTCGCACCTGCTCGAGTACTTCCCAATCTTCCCGCCCCAATCTTTCCCTACGACGTCCGGGTTTATCCTGCGCAGTAACCTCCAGCAACACGTGCTCAGTGTCTACACTGGTAAGTCCACGCGCTACCTTCATGTGCAGCGTAGGTAGCATTTCGATATCTATCACACGATCCTCCATGCTGGGTGGAAGCGTAGCTCCTATCTTGCGTAAAAATTCCACACCGTCCAGACTGTCAATAACCGTCTTGGGTATCGAATATCGTGGTTCAACCTCCGTCCCTTCCAACCAACGCGGCGGTCCGGGAAATACTGTTTCATCGGATTGATAGAGTTCCTCCTGCCCGGGAAGTTGCCGAACAGAGTGTGTTACGTGTACCCCGGCAGCTGTCACTAGCTGTAGCCCGTAGCAATCCGGTACTATCGGGTCATCAATACATACCCACTTCAGCGGTTCCTTAACAACCTTAAAATAACAATCATCGAGATTAAGGAGGTAACCCTTGAGAGCCGGTTGGTGAAAAAGACGATTCATGACCCGGCACGCTTCATCCTTGTCGAGATCTAACAATACGGTACCTTCTGCTTCATGATAGCTGTTGAGTACGTTGAGCAAAATATCTGATTGAGGGTCCATTTTGAAGGAACCGCGTTTGAATCCTTGCATCAACTCATCTAACTGAGACTTTTCACGTATAGACACCCATGCATCATTTTCGAGATACCGATATTCAAAATGTGCTTCATTAATGGTAGAAATGAGACGGATATGCAGGGTAGAGCGAGGAGGTTGAGGGGGACGTTCATTGATATTTCGGATACGTTCATACCACATATTTACTTCTTTTTCGCGTTCCCACTCCCGCATCCGATTCTGAACCTTTCCGAGATCGGTTATCACACTCATGAAGGTCGGAAAACTTATTCGTTTCTTGGCAAACGCGTATGCTATGTAATTCCAGAATTCAAGGATATTGTGAGGTGGCGATGGCCACAGTTCCAGCGGTGCATAACTGGTAATTTCCCACCTCGGATTGAGCCGTACAAGATCATGGTCATGAATCTCTTGTTCAATGGCAAACCGTCTATACCTCTTCTCCAACTTGTTAACGTAATCCTCCTCCCGTACATCCAAATCCCGTCCCAATTTTTCTTCTAATACATCCGATAAAGGAATCTCATTGAGTTCATTAGGACTTTCAGGCATACTCGTACCCCGATAAAGCCTTTCTACCATTGTCGCCACTAAGCATATACCGGATATATGCTCATCCTCCGACTGACACACCCCGTACCACCGGTTACCCTGCAACCGTAACGTCGTGTTGAATGACCCATTTTTTGTTTCCACACGTCCCTGTATAAACAAGTGATTACCAAATATTTGGGTCACTGCCCCCTCTTTTTGCAACCGTTCCCCCTCATCGCGTACCTCTTCCGTGTATGCGTTAAGAAAATTTAACGTTGCCCGATCCGGATTTAGTGATGAACTTAACATCTCTTTCTTCTTTCTGTCCCATGTACTCTTCCCACCCACTTCTTCCTATGCCCTCTATCGCATAGCCTGATCTTAGTCTACCACCACTTCTCTCATTTTTCAAGCTGATCTTGCTTTTTTTTGATTTTTTTCCGAATTTTACCCATATCTGTCCCGATAAAATTTTCGAGAAACGCCGCAATGCCGATCCCTATGCGGATTGCAGACGTCCGTTGCACCGGGGGACATCCTTCTCAGCGGTGTATGGATTTAGTTCCCACGCATCGTTTCGGCTGTACATCCTCTCAACTCCCCCGTGCAACCCGGCTGTACCTAACTCCTTCACTTCGTACTTCGTACCTTGCTCTCCTCCGCTTCTTCCGACATCAAAGTTATCGCTCACCACAGGACACATATTTTTCTCGGGAAGGATGCGACCTGCGGTTCAGTCGTTCGGTTTTTTCTTGTCATAGTTGACATGGGTGGTAGAATATGTGGCGTTGGAACAACATAGTTGTGCGAGGATGAGCATGGTAGAAACAGAGCATCTTTACAAAGAATTCGGCCGCACAATGGCAGTGAAAGACGTCAGTTTTACTGTAGAACGCAGTGAAATCGTGGGGTTTCTGGGGCCGAACGGAGCAGGAAAAACGACAACGATGAAGATGTTGACCGGGTATTTACCACCAACAGCCGGAACAGCTAGTATAGCAGGGTATGACATACTGGATAAGCCCTTGGAAGCGAGACGGCATCTGGGGTACATGCCCGAGAATGTGCCGTTGTATGATGACATGCGCGTGTACGAATATCTGCGGTATAGAGCAAAGTTGAAAGGAATACGGGGCAACGCAATACGCGAGCAGGTCGGTCAGGTAGCGGAGCGCTGCGGGCTTGACAGTAGAATAAAGAGTATGATCAGCACACTATCCAAGGGGTACAGACAGCGCGTTGGCTTGGCGGATGCCTTGCTCGGAGAACCCGAGTTGCTTATACTCGATGAACCAACTAATGGCTTAGACCCCAATCAAATACGCCAGATACGAGAATTGATACGTACGCTAGCCAGCGAACGCACAATCATACTCTCCACACACATACTCAGTGAGGTAGAAATGATCTGCAACAAGGTTATCATCATCGACAATGGCGAGATCAAAGCAGCGGATACTCCGGAAAATTTGACTCACGGATTACGGACAGCCGGACGCGTTTCGCTGGAATATAAAGGTGAGATAGAACCGATTATGCAGGAACTTGCGGCGATTCCCACCGTAAAAAAGGTGATACACGAAGGTACCCTACCCGGGGGGTGGCAAAGTGTGGTAGTACGGGCGGAACCCGGTACGGATACACGGGAAAGGGCGGCAGCTGTTATCGCGAGTCACGGTTTCCCCCTGCGTCATATTTACCGCCACATCCCCAGTTTGGAAGACATATTTGTGGAAATGACACGCCATGATTGAAGCTACACCGAAAAAATCTTATGCAGGAAGAAGCAAGTAACAACAAAGCGTATGTGGTACGGCGAGCCGGTTGGTTCTCAACGATAGCTACACTCTATTCGCGCGAATTGCGCCTTTATTTTTGTACCCCCTTCGGTTGGGTGATTATGGCGTGTACAATGGCCCTGCTCGGGTTCTGTCTGCAAACTGTTATCCAAGTAATGTCGAAAGCTACGGGTGAAGGAGTCATGTATTACCTGCTGAGCAACATTACCTTCTGGTTTTATTTTATTTTTATTTTCCCGCTCATCACCATGCGCAGTTTTGCCGAGGAAGAACGGCAGGGTACCTTAGAAGGTTTACTCACGGCACCGGTTACTACTACTCAAATTGTTCTCGGTAAATATCTTGCAGCTTTTACCTTTTATTTAATTTTATGGGTACCTTTGCTGCTCTATCCGTGGTTGAGTCACTTGGCAAACATCTACACCGAGGTACGTTACGACATCAATGCGGAGGGTGAAATTACTTATCTCTTAGCTGATTGGATAGGTCCTTACGCTATTTTAGGACTCAGCGGCTCCTTCTTTATCGCGGCGGGTCTCCTCTGCTCAGCTATGACACGTAGTCAGATTATCGCCGGCATTTTATGCACGAGTTTTATGATTTCCTTCTACTTTTTAGGACGAGTTACGGAATTATGGGGAGAATTTCCTGCAGCTCCCATTTTCCACTACATCTCGTGCACGGAACACGTAAGTTCTTTCTCGCGTGGTCTGCTCGATACCCGTCCACTCGTTTTTTACCTGAGTATGGCTATCTTTACACTCGCCCTAGTTAAACGCGTTGTGGACTACCGACGTTGGACACGTTGACCCCCGAATCCCTCCCCCTCAATCAATGAGACAGACGAAAAACAGCGAAATCAATCCCCAAGCTCGGCGACCCAAAGGCTCACCATTGGCGTGGTTCAATCTCATTCTCCTCGCTATCATCGTACTCGCGTGCAACTACATAGCCTACCACGAGTACGCTCGCAAAGACCTTACCGAAGAGGAACGTTACACCATTTCTGAGCGTACGATGAATGTGCTACAGAGTGAACGTGTCCGAAATCGTGAAACACCTATACGCATCATCTTCGCCTTCAAAAAATCTACCCCAAATTACCCGCGTATGTACAGTCTCTTAGAAGAATACGTACGCTACGGGGGCGGTAAAGTAGAGCTCGAATGCTTTGACCCCATTCGACAACCCAATCGCGCACGTGAAATATCACAAATATACGGAGTAGATTTTAAGCAAGACCTCTGTGTTATCGATGCCCGCAAAGACCCAACCATACCGCTGAAAACTTTTGAAGAAGAGAAAAGTGACCGCAAGCACGTACGCATTCGTCCCGGAACATCTTTTATTAAGTATGAGATATTACCTGATGAAAGTCGACGCGCTGTGGCGCTTATGATGGATGAAGTAGTATGTTCCGCCATCACCGAAGCCATTGAAGGAGAAATGCGGCACATGTACGTGGTAGAAGGGAAAGGAGGGGTTTCTCGCGATGATCAGAGTCTCCTAGAAAACATCGGGCGTATCGTTTCCTCTCTTAATATACAACTTTCATGGGTAACCCTATCTGGCTTGGAAACTCTACCGGAAAATGCCGAAGGTCTCATCATCGTATCTCCGGAGGTGGACTTTACGGACGACGAAGTTCGCATTGTGCGAGAATTTTGGGAAAGGGAGCAAGGGCGTCGGTGCATATTTCTTTCACTTGACCCCACCAATACCCAGCTTCCTCGACTCTACCGCTTCTTACGTGAACAAGGTATCCGCCCGAATAGCGACCGCGTTTTACTCCGAGACCGCCGCCGTGCTTACTACGATATCTCAGCCGTATTTCCGAAGGGTCCGGAATGTACACGTCGTTTCTGGAATAGTACAACTCACATAGAAGGTCAGAGTATGTCGTTTACACTGGAACACGGCGACGAAAATGAAGCCTCACTCCGGCGGCTCACGACCTACCCCATTTTGATGAGTACGCCGGATTATTACGGAGAAACTAGTTCCGTACTTGAACCGCGTTTCGACCCAAAGGAGGACAAACCCGGTCCTCTCTGTCTCGGTGCTGCGACCACCAAGGGTAGTCCCCGCGCAGTTAACGATATGAGTACCTTACTTGTGCTGGGGAATGTGGATATGCTCCTGCGCAGCAATGCCCGCACGGAACAGCAAGATTACTTACATACCCTATGGGCATGGATGAGTAACCGCCCGGAATACGGAGGTAAGAGTGCCAACCAAGACCTTACCATGAAAATTGATTTGAACAGGCATTCCCGCAACGCGCTGGAATACCTGTCGCTCTTGGTTATGCCCCTTCTCGCTCTGTTGATTGCCCTGTTGATATGGAATACACGTCGGCACTGATTTGTCGAATATCACCATGAAAAAGACTCTGCTAACCCTTTTCTTACTGATACTTACACTGCTGAGTGTGGGAGCGGCGGTCTTGATCTATGTCGATGGAAGTTTAGCTCGCTTAACTGGCTGGTACCATTTCCGTCCGGGTATGTCTCTCTTCCCTTCAGAAAACCTGAACCGGCTTTCCGATGTCAGTTGGATGCGAATTTCCGATTTACATGATACCATTGAATGTGAACGAGATGCAGAGGATACTTGGTGGATAGTATCTCCCTTTCACGACCGCATGTCACCGGAAGCCGTACAAGCTATCCTCCAATTTACCGCAACGGCGCACTTAGTTGATACCTTACCGCATGACCACGCGACACGTGCCAGCATGCGAGAATTTGGCGTCGAAACATCTCCCCATACAATTACGCTGAAAATGCCGGTTGGGAAACACGGGGAACACACTACTTTAGCCCGATATACACTCGGTAGCGCTTCCCCGTGGCTCGCAGATGCCGGCGACGGTAAAAATCTTTTGCCTACTACTTACCTACGTACCAATTTTTACGGACGAGACAAACGTATCCATGTGGTCAGCGGCAACATCCTTTCCATCTTCAAAAACGGTCTACAGGGATTACGTGACCCACATCCGGTGCAACTTGACCCCGACAGTGTGGTAGATATCCGTATCGAACACCATGACAACACAGGAAAACGCCCGCTTCAGCTTACCCGCGACAGTGCGCAGAGCCCTTGGGTCATCAACTCTCCCACGCTCACTGAAGCAAATCAGGAAAAAACCGATAACATGCTGGGTGCACTCTCGCGTTTACAAGCACTACGTATCGACGAATCTGGGGAAGAAGAAGTCTCCGAGCAGCCGTTTATGTCCCTTCACTTCACTCACGAAAACGGGCACCCCGAGGAACTAACGGTCTACACTCCCTTTACTTCCAATGGTCAAATGCTCTGCCATGCCACGGCAAAAGGACGCCCGGTTGTCTTTACCTTACCCGTAGAACCACGTATAAAACGTCACGGCGGATACGCTGAAATTGTCAATGAATTATTTAAACTCCCGATTTTACCCCCCGATGTCCAAGTTCAAATACACAATAAGCTACAATTAGTCTACTGGACAGATTTGCCCCTTACCTTGGACGCACTCCGTTCCCGTCACTTTGCCAATCTTACATCCAAAGATATCGATAAGGTTGTTATACGTTCTCGTTATCGCCCGTATCCTTTACGACTCAGACTCATACCCGGTGAAAGCGAGGGTCAGGTCAGCGATATCTGGATGTTCTCAACCGATGGTCTCCCCTTTGCAGAAGCAGACCCGGAAGTTATCTCTACCTTCCTCAACAGTATGAAAAACATACCGGTAGAAGAATTTGTACGTGACATAGCCCCGGAGGAGGACACACGCGAGGTTGAAAGGGAATTCGGATTGCAGGACCCGGATTACTTGATGATGGTGCAACCCCGCGAATGTGCCGTACGAGCTATGTTATTCGGCGAAGACCTCCCCATGGTGCGCGATCGTTCAGCTCGTATCTTCCGTATGAAGCGTCAGCGTCGCAACGACTCCGTCTACTGGGTAGGCATGGAACAGGATTCTCATAGTGTGTGCCGACTCAGTCCTTCCATGATGAAACTCTTCTCTTTCTCAGCAGCTAATTGGCGTAAACGTAATTTGACTCAATTCCCTATATCCGCTTTACGTACAATGACTCTGCACTATATGCGCGCTCCCCTCGTCCTTCATTACGACTACATCGGTGAAACTTGGACGGGGTCCTTGGGCGAGGAAGATGTCACCCCACGTATCAATCCACATCGCACCAATTACTATGTCCATCACCTTCAAAATATCCGTGTCAAGCAATGGTTGTCTCAATGGGATGAAGATGCTTTGGCTGCACTCCAGCACCCGGTCTTTGCCGTATCTCTTGACCTTGAAATTACCGATTACTCAAACGTTGAACAGGTAATTGTCAAAGATACGGACGGAATGTCTCACACACAAACCGAGACGTCCGGTCAGTCATCTCAGAAATTTGTGGAAGGCATGTTGACAGAAAAGACGCAGACAGACCGGGATTTTCGGGCGCTAGCCACCGGAGAACGTAAAGTAGAAAAGAAGACTATAACGATTGAGATAGCCCCTATGGACGCCACCGATAAAAAACCCATGTTTTACGGAAGGATACGAGAGGATGGAAGCCTTTTTCTCCTAGACTTCGGAGATGCCCAAGGACTTGACGGACAACTTTTAGATTAGCCTATCACCATGAATAGACACAACATCATCCGCACATTGATTGTACTGACACTCTGTGGGATAGCACTTCTTAACGGCACAGCATACAGCGTATCACCCCCCAAACCCTGCGGTGCCGTACCCACCGACCAACAAGTTAAATGGCTCCGTATGGAATGGTACGCCTTTGTTCACTTCGGTATCAATACTTACACCGGCAGAGAATGGGGCTACGGAGACGAAACACCAAAGCAATTTAACCCCAGCGATTTCGACGCAGAGATTGCAGTCAAGGCATTCAAACAAGCCGGTATGACAGGTATGATCTACACGGCAAAACACCACGACGGTTTTTGCCTATGGTCTACAAAATCGACCAAGCACAACATTACACGGGCACCTTGGCGGGACGGTAAAGGCGATGTAGTGGCAGAATTTTCAAAAGCTTGTAAAAAATACGGAATCAAATTCGGGACATATCTATCGCCGTGGGACCGCAATTGCGCGGAATACGGGCGTCCGGGGTACCTGAAGGTGTATGAAAAACAAATACGGGAGCTCCTTACCAACTACGGACCTATCTTTGAGATATGGTTTGACGGGGCTCAGGGTGGCGATGGCTATTACGGCGGCGCCAAGGAATCACGTAATATCGGAAATGCGGATACCTACTATAATTTCCCTCGCATTGTAAAACTCATTCGTTCCATTCAACCGAATTGTATCATCTGGGGAGCCGCGGCACACGGAGATGCTAGATGGGGTGGTTCCGAAAAGGGAGATGTTAATTACCCCGTGTGGAATGTGGGTAAGCCGGGGGATAAATCGTCCAAGTGGATCAGCCTAGAGGGTGATACAAAAATTAATCATGCGGGGTGGTTTTGGCATGAGAATCAAGCCGGTAAAGTAAAGTCACCGGAGCAACTGATGCGTACCTACTTTTGTAGTGTCGGGCACGGTGCCAACCTTATCCTCAATGTGGCCATGAATAAGAACGGAAAACCGGATAAAGTAGATTTAGACGCGCTGAAGGGATTCGGAGAAATGCGCCGTCAACTCCTTGCCAAGGACTATGCCGTTCACGCTAAAGCATCCGCGAGTGAAGTGCGCGGAAATGCGAAGGAGTTTGCCGCATCAAACGTAACGGACGGAGATATAGAGAGCTACTGGTGCCCGGAAGATGGTACAACTAAGGATTGCTGGGTAGAAGTACAACTCGATAAACCTGCCACCTTCGATGTTGTCCGTTTACGTGAACAAATCCGCCTCGGTCAACGTGTTAAAAATTTTCACTTGGAAGGATATATCGACGGAAAATGGAAGAAATTAGAAGAGCAGCAGGCTGTGTTCAATGGTGGAGATGCTCAGTGGCGCCCGTTTACCGAGCAGGATGCCGCAAAGGGTAAAACTATCGGCAATCAGGTGTTGCGTCGTCTCGCCGCACCTGTCACCACCGACCGTGTGCGTCTCGTTATAACCGATTCTCTGGCGTGTCCTTGCATCAGCGAGATTTCCTTGCTTCAATACCCCCACGAAATAACGTTAAGCGAGGCGGAAGGTATAAAGTCATCGCAACAGGCTGATAAAGAGAGATTTTTACCGCGTACAGGGTGGAGTAGCAAGACGAAGGGAGCGCGGAAGGCATGGGACAATGATGAAAATACATATTGGCAAGGGAAAAAACAACTTACGATCAATCTCGGGGAGATAACAGAGTTTTCCGGTTTTGCCTGTCTCCCTAAACAAAATCATGAGTACAAAGGACTAACGGATCGTTACGTCTTTGAAGTCAGTATGGACGGAAAGGAATGGGAAAAAGTAGCGGAAGGGGAATTCCCCAACGTGCGTGCCGATCCTATCTTGCAGGAACAGACCTTCGAGAAAAAGGTAAAGGCGAGATTTATCCGCTACATCGGAACGACGGCTCTGGAAGGTAAAGGTGCCTCCGCCGCCGAATTGTATTTGCTCAAGTAACCCCCTTCCCTCCTATGTGGCTCTGGTCGCGTCTGATTCCCCAACACGCTGAGCATGAATGGATGCAGCGTCTGAATGGTGTCCCGAATTGTGTCTTTACCACGCTGCCGGGTCACATGCGTATGCGTATCGAATGCTTTTCGCGGCAATTCGCTGTCGTGGGCGCTCTCTTAGCGGCTTACGGCGGTAAAGTGACCTGCCCGGAGGATAAGGATTGGGTAGCCGCCTCCGCTGAGTCTTCCATACCTCCTCTGTTTATTCGTAATCGTTTGATTATCTGTGCTGATGAAGCGGAAGCCGCCGCCATGCGTGCAAAATACCGGCAGCGGAATGTGCTGTATTTTCCGGCGGAGTGTGCTTTCGGCACCGGGCACCACGCTACCACGTCTACCTGCCTGCGTCTGCTTTGTGATGAAGCGCGGGTACGCCGCGCTGCCCCGTGGCGTATCATCGATGCGGGCTGTGGTTCCGGTATTCTGGCTCTCGCGGCTCTGCGTCTCGGAGCTGCCTCAGCCGTGGCTTTTGATTTCGATCCGGTCGCCGTGCAGATTGCCCAGCGCAATGTTGAGCGTAACGGCGGCGCAGCAGGTCTCTCCCTCTTTCAGGCGGATGTTTTTGAATGGTCTCCTTCCCCCGAACAATGTGCCCACGTCGTGGTCGCTAATTTGTTTTCAGAAGTCCTGCGACGTGCCTTCCCTCGGCTGCGCAATTATTTCATACCGGGGGTAGACGGTGTGCTCCTTATTTCCGGTATCCTGCGCGACCAAGCTCCGGCTACTCTCAAAAGTGCCCAAGACGCCGGTTTCTCCCACGTCCGTTCAATCACTCATTCTAAGTGGGTTACTATGAAATTGACGATATGAATCTCACACTCCCCGAAAAAATTTTTGACAGTCGCCGCGCTGCCGTCCACTGCGTGGTTCCCGCTCGTTTCGCGTGCCGCATGGGTATCCACCCTTGCGGAAGTCTCAGTTCACATCGACTAGAGATATGAATATTCTTGCCATAGAATGCTCCTTACCCACGGCATCCGTCGCGTTGCATGCCGCTACTCCGATGCAGCGTCATTGGTCTGCTCCGCGAAATCACGATGCCTTCCTTTTCCCGGCGTTGCAGGTCTCTCTGGAACTTCTCGGCTCCGCTCCCCTGCCCTTCATCCTCGTCGGTGCCGGTCCGGGTAGTTACGGAGGGGTACGTGTCGCTCTGGCGGCGGCTCAGGGTATAGCTCTCGTCCGTTCCTCACAAGTGGTAGCTTTCAGCTCTTGGGAACCTCTTTCCGCCGCCACCGGTTGCTCTGTCCTTTCGGATGCCAAACGCGGGGGGTGGACCCTGCGCCGTCCCAACAGTACACCCTTAGTTCTGAGTACACAGGAGGTACTGCAGATCCTCGCCGCCGGGGAGGATATCCGCAGTACAGAGTCCGCTGACCGGCTCGAGAGGTCGGGGTTGCGTCTGAAGTATTCCGGATACGTCCCGTCCGCTCAGGCTCTCATTGATTATTGGCTGGGGCTTTCCGATGCGCAGCGCAATGCTCTTGCATCTCTCCCGCCGGAGCCTATCTACGTGCGCCCCCCACATATCACCACACCCAAACATTTACCTTGGGAAGTGCAAAAATAATGTTAATATCGTATGGTTTATCCGCTTAATTCTGTACCATGTTGAGGAAATTGCGCAGGAAATTGGCAACTTACATGCCGAGTATCAAACTCTCGGTACTCAAGGTACGTAGCTACTTGACTGCTCTCTTTGGGCGTGTGCCGCATCGTTTCGGACCAAAGGAAGAAACGCGTCGTACTCATGCTGGCATCATAGTCGATCTCTTCGCATCCATCATGTGCCGCGTAGATGGTTTGGGTATTGAAGATATGGATACCACCATGGATATCCTGCGTTACGATTTCCCGAATGTCGAACACAGCTGGCTCGCTACCAGATTCCAAACCGCTTACCGCGCAGCATATCCCTTGGAACATACACTCCGTCTCGCTGCTGCCAATCGTACCGAAGCAGAACGTTATTCTCTCGCTCTCGAAATTCTTACCATGCTGCACCGTGTAGGCGGTGATTTAACAAACCCCACTCTCTTTGAACAAGTTACAAATGGTTTAGGTCTACCGGGTACCGCTCGTAGTCTCGAGCGTATCTTCGTCGATCCTAACGCCCCCACGCCTCCGCTCGTCGAGTGTATCAGTTTCAGTCAGAGCGTCGGACGCGGTATCGTTACCTTGTCCGAAGCCGATACAGGGGTGACATTTCGTGCCCTGCGCTGTGTCAATCTCTTCATCATCATCAATGATTCCCGGGTGCATCTCTCCGTGCGTGGGTTCACTTTGCACCAAGGCGATGTGATTCCTATTTCAGCGGGTCAATCTGTCTCGCTCGCGGAAAATAGTATCTCATACGCGACTATTCGTAGTCTCATGCAGGCATACTACGCGGATGTGCGGTATGTCTGTTACATCGGCATGGAGGACGATTCGGTCTCGCTTTCACGGCAGCGTCCACTTAACGCTGTAGCACGTGTGATTTTCGGGGTGCACGTAGAGGTCGAAATCCTCCGTAAAGACGCCGCTTTTGTGCTCGACGGCGTGCCTATGCAGCAAGGTGATATGGTCTGTACAACGTATTTTACCCCATTTTCCGTGCGTGGTACCGGGCCTTATACATTCACTGATTTGCAGGACTCCGGCGATTCCGGTCACAGTTTCCAGCTAGACCCACGTACGCGTAAAGTTATCGTTACCAATCTTCCGTATACCAATAAACCCGGTGCTCTCATTCTGACTCCCGGTCTTGCCCCGGGTATGGTTTTTGAGGTGAGTTATTCGCGTTTTCCCAATCGCGGTAAATTAGTTGTATTGGAAGGAGATACGCATACACTGACAGTAGAGGGGATGCCGGTACGAGGGGAAGCGGAGTTGCGTGATGGTGATCTCATCCAACTCAGTCCGGTGCAGTTCCTTCGTTGCCGTTTTTCCGCCGGTGTGCTGGACGAAGAGTCCAGTCTCATCAATTCCATGGAAGTCAGCGGGCTCACGCGTGATTTCGTCCGCGCAGGACGTGTCGTGGATAATATCGATTTTTCTCTTCAACGCGGCGAAATGGCTTGTATCCTCGGTCCCAGCGGCTCAGGCAAATCTACTCTCCTCGCTTTACTCGCCGGTCATCTCTCGCCTTCCATGGGCACTGTCCTCTATAACGGGGAACTCCTTACGCCGGATAATATCTCGCTGCGTCAGCATATCGCTTTCATCCCTCACGAGGATATCTTGGATGAAGCCTTGACGGTCGGGGAACACGTTTACCAAGCTTCCGTCGCTAGGCGTCCGCGCCTCAATCGCGCCGATCGTATGCGCCGTGTCCTAGCTGTCCTAAATTTTGTCGGGTTGGGGTTGCTCGCTCGCCGATATGTCGGTCGCGCGGGTGAACGTACTATCTCCGACGGCGAACGCTCACGCCTTAATCTCGGTCTCGATCTTACCGGTACTGCCGAGGTTTTCCTCATCGATGAACCTATCAGCGGCCTCTCCTCCGGGGATGCGGAGCGTGTTATCGAAACTCTGCAAGGTATGTCCGCCGGTCGTATCCTCCTCTGTACCCTTCATCGTCCGGCTCAAAGTATCCTGAATTGTTTTCAAAAAGTGATGGTTCTCAATGCCGGCGGGCAAATGGCTTTTTGGGGTACCCCGTCCGAGATGGTGCATTATTTTCAGGATGCGGCGAGGGAGATGGGGCTACACGTGAGTCGTGAGTCGGTAGCCGCGGGGGGTGCGGATTACGTTTTCGAGGTACTGGAAGCGCCTTACGCGCGTCTTGGGAACCGTCCTAACCCAGGTCCCAGTATGTGGCAGGAGCGCTTCGAAAGTTATTCGTACCGTATTCAGCAAACTCACCGTTCTGCACCCCCGTCTTCTACGTCCGCTCCTCCTTCCCCTTTCCCGCGTACTACCGCTCAAACCGTTCAACGTCGCGGTATCCCGGAACTCTTCCGTCTCTTTATGTTGTGGATGACACGTACTTTCCTCGGTCGTCTGCGAAGTCGTATGAGTTTTTATGCACTTCTGCTAGAGGGTCCGGTGCTGGCTTTGCTTATCGCCGGCACGCTGCGCGCTGCCAGCGATTCCCCGTATTCTTTTTACAAAGCTCTGCATATCAATGAGTATCTCTTCCTGTCTCTCGTATTGGCTATGTTTTTCGGACTCACCGATGCCGCCTGCGAGATTCTGCGTGACCGCTTGCTCCTCCGACGCGAGAGTAATTACAAGCCTTTCATTACCGGCTATCTCCTCGCTAAGTGTTTGGTTATCACCGGTATAGCTGCTATCCAATGTGCTCTTTACCTGCTTGTGGGAAACGCTATCCTGAGTATCCACGAGATGTTCTGGGCTCATTTAGGGGTGATGGTTCTGACTGCCTTTGTGGGAATTTCTCTCTCCTTGTTGGTTTCGGCTTTTGTGCGTTCGGAGCGAGCGGCTCTGAATATCGTCCCTCTCCTCTTGGTGCCGCAGATTCTCCTGGCAGGGGCTCTCATCCGTTTTGAGGAAATGAATGAATTTACGCCCGATGTCCCTCACTTTCTACCGTCCGGTATCGAGCAGGCTCTTTCCAATTTACGCCACCGCGTTGCCTACCAAGATGAAGCATCGCACGATATCCGTACCAAAC
The DNA here is from genome assembly GCA_964545935.1 of uncultured Akkermansia sp. GTDB lineage: Bacteria > Verrucomicrobiota > Verrucomicrobiia > Verrucomicrobiales > Akkermansiaceae > Akkermansia. The sequence goes on from CAZJIH010000020.1 coordinate 20,596, forward strand.
CTGTCCCCCTCATCGCCGAATTCTGCCCCCTCCGCTACTCCTTCGAGATGATTTTTGTCCTTCAGAGTCGCGGCAATCTCTGGGAACGTGAAAATCGTAACATTAACAGCCTCCGTGAAGAACTTAAGGTGCACGGTAGCGATGAAGATGTCCGTTTCATCCAGCGTGTCGCGCTCTTGTTTAACACGACTGCGCACAGTGCCCGCGAAGCTAAAGCTATCCTTCGCCGCCTCCGTGATGTTGCCTTCAGCCTCGATGAAAATAAATTAAATGAGTTTTCCGCTCAACTCGAGCAGCGTCCCCCCTCCGAAAATGCTCTCCCCCTCGAGTTCTTTTTCTCCAATCGCCGCCTTGTCGCTATCAGTGAGGGGGTTAAAACCGCACGCAAAGATGCTCGCCTTAACGAGTATCACGGCTTCTTCCTCGCTCAACGCCAAGCTTTACCTCTCGGTCGTATCGACCAAGAAACTGACGCCGGTTCAATATCTACTATCTCTCGCAACGGCTTCTATCTCTTCTTCATGGGGCTTCTCCCCATCCTTATCACAGGTCTGCGTCTCCGTCGTATCTGCCGCGGTAAACGTTAATTTGTCTCTCCTGCCCGGGCAAAATAAAAATTTAGTGCCCTATGGCAGGAAAACCCGGGGAATAGCAAGTACGAAGAACAGTGTGCAAAGCACAAAGAATGCACCTTCGCCACGAGTTCCCCCGCCTAACGCCCCCCCGGCGTGTATGGTGAGCACTTGTTCAGTCCGTGACACGTATTTTTAATACGTGCGTCAAGCCTTTTTTTTATTTTTTTGTGCCCTTTTTTTAAGGACGTAGGGAGACGGATTCGTTTCCCCGAGAGTAAAATCTGAGTGCATTGTCATTTTGTTGAGTACTTAATATAAGTGTGTTACCTGACGAGATACACGTATTCAAAATACGTATACTCACATTTGAGCATCCCTGTCGGTATGGGGTGTGGTGAGATGACAAATTATCACATACCATGAAGTTACGCATGCCACCTCCTCTTTGCCCCGCACTGCGGTGCCGGGGGAGGGGACGGCGTCTCACGGGCGGAGTCGAAAATTTTTAACATTCAGCAAATAATGAAAACGAAACGAATAAAAAAGCGTGGGTTTGCGTTGGTAGCGACGCTCACTTTGATGATGCTGTTGGGACTCATCGCAGTGGGGATACTTGCGGTGGCGTCGAGTCAGAATCGCATCGCGGCGCAGACGATATTGGTAGCGGAAGCGCGGCAGCAGGCACTTATCGGGCTCGATGCGGCTATTTCCGACCTTCAGATGGAGCTCGGTCCGGACCAGCGTGTTTCGGCATCTTCCGGTATCCTCTCCGAAAATCCCTCGAGCCCTCAACATATTTTAGGCGTGTGGAATAGCTGGCAGGCTCCGCTTTACGGCAGCAGCAACGGCAAGGATATCAAGAGCACCTACACCGCCGGTCGCTCTTCTATGTTTCGGCGTTGGCTGATTTCCTGCCGGGATCAGGATGTTCAGTGTCAGATGAGTGCCATCAATGATCTCGGTAAAGCGCAACCCGGTCGCCGTATCTGCATTGTGGGCGAGGGAACTCTGGGCACGCGGGCAACCAAAGACGAGTACGTGTACGCGGACCTCATCACCATGCCCTCCGTCGACCGCAATGAAACATGCTTTGCATGGTGGGTAAGCGGTGAGAACCAGAAGGCGAACGTAGCGGTGCGGAATCGCCCGGCTACCTCCGACCCGATAGAAATTCTTCGCCGCACTTGGGATACTCCGGCTCCGATTTTCAGAAACAGCAATAACTTAGACTTTCTTCCGGATGAAATCGCCGAACCCCAAAAACTGGTAGACCTAAAATCCCTGCCGCTGCTCAACCGTGGAGCCTCCGAGAGCGGTCAACCCTACTTCTTCGATGTCACCACCTATTCTTACTCCCTCCTGACCAATGCTCGCGACGGCGGGCTCAAGCTGGACCTCAACCTCCTGCTCAACAAGGATAATCTGAACGACACCCCGTTTCGCCCTCGCAATGATCAGGATTGTCCGTTGGCGGAAGGGGAGGGTCTGCCGACCGGTTCGGAAGCGATTTTTCCCATCGGCTCATGGCAGGTCATGCACGCTTTCTACAATACTTGGCCGGACGCCACGGGTACGGATGATGACTTTTCCTCCCCACGGCTTCTCGGCGGTGTCTCCGGAGCGTACGCGCGTATGGGAGGTCACCTCGAGAGGAAAACTACCGAAAAAGGGGATTCAGTCACCTTTTTTGATGAGAAGGCTCGCTTCAAGGAATCTCAATACTCGGGTTACGCGCGTACTCCGGTGCTCCTCTCTTTCTACGGTGCCTACGGAATGATTGTGTACGACCCATACAACCCGGACGGAAATAGAGATGGTCACCATAGTTACGGTCATGCGTACGCCCCATTCTTTTTGTGGTGGAATCCCTACAATGTGCCTCTGCGCGTAGGTGCTAAGAAACTCTGGGCACACAGTCTGATTTATCGAACAAACTCTGTCTTGCTGTGGCAACCATCAAAAGATAATACAGTGTATTGGACACGCAGCTTGATGTTGCAGCCCGGTAATGCAAAAACCAACGTAGACACATTCGGCGCACCGGGTCAGGTAAATGGCTACGCCAATGATTGGGGAAATTACTTTGTTCATTCGCAAGATGACCAAAGTAGCGATATCGTCTTCGAACCCGGCGAAATTCTCATGTTTTCTATGGCGGAAGGCTTTAATAATATGGAGCGACTCATTTCGAGCAAGGGGCAGGATGGGCTGATGAGCTTTTCTCAACCCCAAAAAATTCCCTTTGTACAGGGAGACCAAGTGGGTATGCTACACAATTACTTCATATCTATGTATTCCGATGATGGGAATTCCGGGTCCGGCGAGCGTACATCTTACATTATGAAATTGGCACTGGAGACGAAGACCGGCTACAGTAGCTCCGGATATATTACAACGAAACTGGATCAGGATGCTCAATATGTGAGCGGGGGAGAGGTTTACGACACGATAGGGGATTATCTGGGACCCGGAGAGCGTGGTTTATTTGCCGTGACGCACGGTTTCAACGGAGTGGATGCTTCCCAAGCTGCCGGCCAGAATCCCACGGAAAGTCGTCTTACCGCGCGTCTGGACCGGTTTATCGGCGCGGAGGGAATTTCTCCGTACACCTTCAATCTCGGGTGGTATGATTATGATACGACATCGATAGAAGCCGTGACCTTCGTCGACGATCTGCAGTGGAATCTGAGCATGTACAAAAATCCGTACTATTTTGCGGCTGTAGGTGTTGCGCCGAAGTCATACAATCCTTCGCTGAGCAGTGCGCTTCCGCTCTTCAGAGACAAGGACTACCGCACCAAGAATTGGGTACACTCCAGTCCGGCTATGGGTGGTAGTTCGCTTTACAAACCGGATGACCAGCAGCGGCAGTACCACCCCTTTCAGCTCTCTGTCGTTGAAGTGGATGCCGTGCGTGTCATGGATACGGTCAATTCCAAGAACGGCATCTACGGTGTACAGAGTATAGGGACAGGCGGCGGCGAGGCGGTGTCATTTATTTCTGTGTTGGAGTTACCGGTGCATCCGCCCTTCTCGCTCGCCGGCTTTTCCGGTATGCGTCTGAAACCGGGGTGGTACGATTCCTCTGCCACCGGGCGCCTCGGTACCCTCGGGAACATGCGGCGTATGCAGTACCAAGCCGGGGTGCCGGGTGTCGGTATCGGAAATTCTTTTGCCGATCCCTGTTTGCCGTCCGATGGTGTCTACGCCTTCCATGAAACTAAAATTAATTCGGATTTGCAGAGGAACGGACGCCTCTTTTCGGATTTTTACGACCACGGTTTCATCATCAACGATGCTCTCTGGGACCGCTGGTTCTGCTCCTCCGTCTCCGATATGCCCGGCGCAAACGGTCGTATCTCCGCCCGCGAAACCCTCGATTCTTTCGTGAAAGGCGAGCAGTCGCTCCCGGTCTCGCGGTACAAACTCGCGCACACCTCCTCAACGCCGGACCGTATCGTTTCCCGCATCATGGCGGAAGACGGCTGGAAGGAGATAGCCCGTTACCTCATGGTGGAGGGTGGCTTTAACGTCAATTCCGTATCCGAGGACGCTTGGGCTGCGGTGTTGCAGGGTCTCGCGAAGCGTGAGCTGGTAAGCAACACGGACGGTCATCTTCACATGGTAGAGCACCGAGGGAAGGACAATGTACTCTTCCCTCGCTTCATGGTGTCCACCGCCGATCGCACGATGGATGGCACCGGGAACGGCTACAACATGCTCCTCGGTGCGGCTTTCCTGCGTCCGAGCCTGAAAATGGCTACCGCTTGGGGGGATGTGCGCTCCCTTACCTCCGACCAAATTCGCCAACTCGCGCGTGAAATGGTGAAGAAAGTACGCGAGCGCGGACCCTTCCTCAACATGGCGGACTTCATCAATCGGCGACTGGACGGCGGGACGGAGGCGGCTCTGACGGGTGCGTTGCAGGCGGCTATCGATGCCACGGATATCAACGATGAACTGAAGCGCGCGGATTTCCTCGTTCAACCGCTTGCCGGAGATTTCTACAGTTTCCCGCGTGCCGAGGAGGGTTCGATGTATACGGCTGCCCCGGGGTACCTCATCCAGAGCGATGTCCTCATGTCCTTGGGTAACATCCTGACCGTGCGCGATGACACCTTCACGGTGCGTGCGTACGGTTGTGTGCGTAATTCCCGCCGTGCCATCCTTGCGCAGGCGTGGTGCGAGGCGGTAG
>CAZJIH010000021.1:0-25294 GCA_964545935.1 uncultured Akkermansia sp.
CCGGCAGTATCCGGCGTGTCGCCGCAAGCAGTCCTAGCAAATTCCCCATCATCCTAGCTCCATCCTCACTCCGCCAGTTTTCCCCCGCGGCTGTGCTCAGTGCCACCGCTTTCGCGAACTTTCCCCATTCCCGCGCTATCCTCGCTCCCGCTTCTTCTTCTCCATCTCTCGCTCGCAGTATCGCCATCACCCTCTCCTGCTTCCCTTCCACAGCACTACTTAAATCCGCGTCACTCATCATGTCCATCTCCTCTACTGCCATGCTTATATCCTCCGGCACCTTCCATTGCTCTGCCCCCACATCTGCCGTCCATTCCCCCCTGTTATTCACCTTCCTCACCTTCACATCCCGCCCGTCAAATATCACATAATTGTACGTCCCATCTTTCCCATACTTTATCCCCTTCACCCCATGCGCCAGCAACCACTCACTCGCCTCCTTCTGCCCCCCGAGCACCAACTCCAAATCCTTATAAACATCATTCCCAACCACCTTCTCCCCTCCCAACCACTTCTTCACATTCTCCGCGCCGGCTTTATTCTGCCCACGCCTCCTCTCATCCCACTCCTCAGCCAACCTACGTATATCTTCCACAAATCCCGCATCCCACTCCTCCACCCCACGCAGCTCCCCATTCCACGGCAACAGCTCCTCCTCCTCCACTTCCAAATCCACTAAATAATTCACCGCATTCTCCTCCTTCAGCTCTACCTCCACCTTATGCTTCTCAAAAAAATCACACGCCTCCAAATACCCACGCCGCCGCGCTATCATCACCTCTATATCTTCCCTCGCCGCCTTATCCGTCTCCTCCTCCGCCTCCCTTTCATACCTCTCTATATCCTCCCTCGCCCTCTCCCGGTAAAAATTGATATACTCCCCTATCCCCTTTCTCCCATCCCACGTCTCCTTCACTATCCTCATCGCCGCTATCGCCCCATAATACGACAACCCATAGTCCTTCTCAAACTGCTCTGCCAGCGGAGCTTGCCAAAATTGTATATCATTGTCCGTCCTCATCTCCCGCCCATCCAGCCTCACCCTCATCTTCCCCTCGCTAAACTTCCGCCAATACCAGCTGTTGACTCTCCAATCCGTGCTGAAATACATCCCCCACCCATACGCCTGATTCCCCTCTCCCTCCCCAACATGCCCCGCGTCAAACTCCCGAAACAAATACGGACTCGCATGCTGCGCCCCCTCTATCGCCGCACTAAAATCCACCCCCGGCTCCGCCACAAACCCGTTACTCGTCACCATCACCCCCTCATCAAACATCCCTCTCTCCTCTGCTTCCTCCACATTAAAACTCCCGCCCTCCACATCTTTTTTTACACCCTCCGCATTTTTTGTGTTGACATCCTCACCCGCCTGTGCTACACTACCCGTGCTAGGGGAAGACGGGGCATTGCCCCGAGCAGCGTCCGGTGCAAGCCCTGACCCCCTAGCCACTTTTTCTATCCACTCGGTCACAAACATCAGCTTGCTCGGATTGTGCCGGTGTCTCTTCCCAACCCTCTGCACGACCGTGTAGTGTACGTTGCCGTAATCTTTTGTGTAGGAAATAGAAATTCTATCTCTGCGCTTCGCCGCACTCGGCGTCCCGCTGTCTAGTATGTCCGGCAGCAGCGCAAAATCGTCCCACGTTAAATCCAATTGCCCCGCATATCTCGTGCTCTGCGAATCCCTACTGTGCCTATGCAATGCATGCCAAATTCGCTCCTCCGACACGCTGTGGTAATACCCCGTCACATCCCGCCCCGTCGCGTTCCGCACCGCTTCTATCACCCCCTGTCCCACCGGCATCATCAACTCCTCCTCCTGCGATATCGCGCCACGCTCCGCCGCCGGCACACTCGCTTCATACTCCGCACGCGTCGTTGCCCCACGCACCTTCTCCTTCACACCCTCCACCACCTTACTCACCGCCGCTGCCGCAGCCGTCCCCTCATACTTCTCCTTCGCAGCCACCTCCTCCTCATTCCGCCCCACCGCACTCATACTCGTATCCGCCCCCAACGCCGCGCTCACATCCGCATCTATCTCCGCCTTATACGCTTCCTCCGCCGCCGCGTCCGCACGCGCCTGCGCCCCCTGCGCCGCCTCCGCCGCATCCATCACCGGGTGCTCCTCCCGCGCCTCAGCTCGCCCACTCCGCGCCGCACGCAATATCCTCCCCTGCGCCTCCTCACTCTCCTCCCTCTGCAGCCCACGCAAATACTCCACATCCTGCGCCGTCAGCTCCTCCATCATCCGCCGGAACCTCTCATCAAACTTCCCACGCGTCCCCTCATCCGCGAACAAATATCGGTTTACCCCACGCCCCACCTCCATCAACGCACGCGCCTCACACACCCATTCCCGTATCACATCCAAAAACCTATTCAACCACGCCGGCAAACCATTATCCTGCATTACAACTTTATTACGAAATTACGCTTGACCGGGTGCCGGTGATATGATACCATGGTTGCGGTTTTACACTACACATCATGAAACACATCCTTATCACACTCATCGGATTATCAATCGGGGCAACAGCCGGCGTGTTTGCTGCCGATGGAGCAGCACCTGCGGTCACACCACAGGCGGATGAAGCTTTTGCACAGCTCTCGCCCGAAGATCAGGAAGTCGTAAAAATTATCGTACGCGGAGTCGATGCGTTGAAGAATCTCGCTGACGCGGCGGAGAAAGTGGTGGATGGTAAAGATACCGCAGCTATCGATGATTTCCGCAAAAAAACGGAGGAATTGCAAAACATCAGAAAAGAAGCGGTAGAATCAGGGCACGATGCACCACCATCTGAGGCGGCTGCTCAGTATCTGGAGACCTATTTTACAAATCGAGGTGATAACCCGCAAGAGATTGCATTAAGGTTTATTAGGGAATTCACGCGCATCGTGCAAGCCAATTTCTATGACAGCGAAGTTTTGCGATCCGTCTTTCAAAAAATGAATTCATCTCCTGATGAACCGGGAAACGGAGATGCTGTGCAAGCTCCGGAGAGCAGCAACGGCAAGGACTAACTGCGTCAAAATACAAAATTACGCTTGACCGGATGCCGGTGATTTGATGCCGTTGTTGCGGTTTTACACACTACGCATTACGGGACACATCCTTATCACACTCATCGGGTTATCAATCGGGGCAACAGCCGGCGTGTTTGCTGCCGATGAAGCAGCACCTGTGGTCACACCACAGGCGGATGAAGATTTTGCGCAGCTCTCGCCCGAAGATCAGGAAGTCATAAAAATTGCCATACGCGGGATCTATGCGGGTGACATGTGTTTCGCGTGCTAGGGAAGCTTCAACACCACAGGTGCATGAGATTTGGTTTCCGTGCGTTGTTCCGGCTTTGCTTCCTCCCGCCGTATCCGCACAACCCCTTTGCGCCTGACTGTTTGACCTCGTACTTCGTTCTCCGTATCTAAATCCCATCACAGTACGAGAATTCGCCGTTAGGTGAGTGAGCGAGGTCTTGGAGGGTGATCCCTTCTAAATACTCTCGTACAACATTTTGCAACCCGCGCCACACAGGTTTGGTGGGACATCCCGTTTCTAAGGGACACACCTGTCCATTGTTCCCGCATTGCACCGGTTCCAAGGTGCCTTCCGTAGCCCTCAATATTTCATACACCGTATACTGCGAGGCGGGACGAGCCAGCCGGTAACCGCCTGTTTTTCCGCGTGAACTGAGTACGAGTTGTTTACACAGGAGCAGTGCAATAATACTTTCGAGATATTTGAGCGTCAAATGTTGTTTCTCGGCGATTTCACGCAAAGAGACCGAACGTTGCCCCCCCTGCCTCGCTAGGTAAACCATCAATCGCAAAGCATAACGTCCCTTGGTAGAAATACGCATCATAAGCCTGCCCCCCCTTCTCTCCGTATTTGAAGCGTTCGGCAACAAATACGGACGACTGCAACCTACGCTTTTTTGCAGAATTCTTCCAATCTGTCCAATCCTTCTTTCAGGATATCCAGAGATGTACAATATGAAAGGCGGATAGCTCGGTCATTTCCGAAAGCTATACCCGGTACAGCTGCTACTTTGTAACGCTCTAACAAACGCTCACAGAATGTCGTTGAATCCAAACCGGTTTCGGATATATCCGGGAAAAAGTAAAAAGCACCCATCGGTTCTACGATATGAACTTTTGCCATAGCACTCAGACGTTCATACATGTATTGGCGACGAAAATCGTATTCTTCACGGAGATCACTCACGAAAGTTTGGTCACCGGTGAGTGCTTCAAGTGCTCCGTACTGCGCAAAAGTTGTTGCATTAGAAGCTGTATGCTGCTGTATCATCTTGATCACACCGGCAATTTCCTCCGGCGCCGCAGAGTAACCGAGCCGCCACCCAGTCATAGCATAACTCTTTGAGAATCCGTTAATAGTGATAGTTAAGGCGTACAATTCCGGGGAAAGTGAGCCTATAGACACGTGCTTGTCGTCTCCGTACACCAAGTACTCATATATTTCATCCGATAAAATCAAAATATCTTCATCGACCGCTAATTCCCCGATCGCTCGCAACTCTTCCTCTGTGTATACCGCACCGGTCGGATTATGCGGTGTGTTGAGGATCAGCATCTTCGTACGCGGCGTCATCGCATTCGCGAATTCATCCGCCGTTATCTTCCACCCATTCTCCGCTTTCGTTTCTACGTACACAGGTGTCCCCCCGCATAATTCTACCATAGCGGGGTAACTGACCCAATACGGTGCCGGGATAATAACCTCATCACCTTCATTAATCGTTGCCCGTAATGCGCTGTATACTGCGGGTTTCGCACCGGAACAAACACACAGCTGCTCCGGTGTATAGTTCAATCCATTCTCCCGCTGTAGCTTCTCCGCTATCGCTTCCCTCAAAGGTAACATACCGGCAGCAGGTGTGTACTTCGTCGCACCATTTTGCAGCGCTACTATTGCCGCCTGTTTGATGTTATCCGGTGTATCTTTGTCGGGCTCTCCTCCCGCTAATCCGTACACCTGTTCACCCTGCGCTTTCATTTCTTTTGCACGATTCGTTACCGTCAGCGTCAGTGACGGTTTCAAAGTCGCTGCATTTGTCGATATAAAGTCCATTGCCTAATTTGTTTGTTGTAAAGTGTGAGTACGCCCCCGCGCACCTACCACATCTTACCACCGCCCTTCCCACTTTGCAAGAAAAAACACTCGTGTCTCAAGAAAATTCTACGTAAAGTACAAAACACGACCATATCCACCCCCAAAATAACTATCTAACGATTAAGCAATGCTTGAATTTTTAAGGAAGGCGAGTATGATTAAGAACGAAGAGCAACGTACGATGTACGAAACCGAATAGTCAAACACCCACCCGTCGCTCACACCGCGTTTCAGGTTTTGGGCAAAATTCCGGGCACTTCCGTTGCGTGCCAAAATTAGTTGCAGCGCACCGCACGTGTCGCTCCCCGTCTTTTCAGTGGGAAAAATCCACGCGCAACGGAGTGCTCCGGAATCCTAATCGCAAATCAAAATTGCTGAGTGGGTGCGGGATTTGCGGTGGGTTGCGTTACAGGTTTATCTGTCTGCGGATCGACTTCAGTTCCGTTGATGTACTTATGGACGGTTTCTTTACCGGAAGCTTGGTCCCATTCGCGTGTAATTTTAACTTCTGTGCGACGGTATCCGCCCTTGCCGTCCGGCTCAACCGTAAAATTGGTCTCCACACTGCGTGCATAGCCTTCGGATTTGGGAGTCAGCGGAGTGGGCGACATATCTTCGGTGGTATCCGGAGCCGCGTTATCCGGTAAATCCTTTCCATCGGGAGCGGGAGCTGCCGGGGTAAGAGGAGCGGGAGGCACTGTTTCCGGATTTGAGTCACTCGGCGCCGGTGGGGTATCTCCTTGCGCATTCGCCGGCGGAGTAGTATCCGCCTGTTTCGAAGGAATTTTGGCAAAGCGAGTAACCGCGCGTACGCTCTCATTCCCGGATTCGCGGTAAAGGTAAATGTGGTCCATGACGAGGATGACTTCATCCCCCGGTTTTAACTCTCGGATAGTATCACCCAAAGCGGCATCCTGTCCGGGAACATCTACCGCGAGCGACACCGGGAAAAGCTTACCGGTATTCATTGCTCCGTCGCCCATTCGGTCGTAGCGCAGGTGTTTCAGGTTTTGCCTAACTTCAAAAACCGCAACCTCCTGAGTAGCCGGCGTGGGCGTAGCCAGATCAACTACAGGTATACTTCGAAGCCCCTTGAACACAGCACGCACCGTATTAGAAGCCAAGAGCTCGCTATGGTAAATCCCCTGTTGGTGCTCCACGACTCCCCCGGCGGGTGCCGGGCGTCCGAGATTGATATCCGCCCACGCTACCGTCACCACAGGTGTCAGTAGCACTGCACAAAGTATAGAATTCATTTTCATACATTATCTTTGACCAGCCAAGCCCCGACTTTGTTCAAAATTCAATGTAGAAATGTGCGCACGCATATACATCACGTTAAAATTCGCGACTTAACGATAGGTGATGGCTTTGCGCTCGGAAGGCGTGGGGAAGGTAAAGCACGAGGTACGAAGTACCTCATTCAGGCACGACCTAGTTGCGCGGGAACCATACGGGAGTGGCATTACAGCGATTATCGAGGACATCCGTGGAATCGGTGCAGGCGAGTGATTTGCGGGTTTGTCTTGCTTTCGGCTGAAAATTGGGTATAATGCGCGCGTTATGTCGCAGGAGTCAGAGTCGGATAATCACGTTAAGGGGTCAAACCAAGACGATCTCATTGCTGTACGTCGGGAGAAGGTAGAAAAGATACGCGCCTTGGGAGTGAATCCTTACGGGGGGCGCTTTGAGGTTACTACTTCGCCCGCTCAATTGAAAGAAGAGTTTGAAGAAGGGAAACACGTTCGTTTACTCGGACGCATCACCGCGCTGCGCGACATGGGAAAAACGCAATTTTTCACCTTGTCGGATGTACGCGGCGGCATACAATGCATGCTCGTAAAGAAAGCAGTAGACGAAGACACGTGGACACTCTGGAAATTACTGGAACGCGGCGATTGGATAGGTGTAGAGGGAGACACTTTTGTTACACGCACCGGTGAACCTACGGTGCGGTTGGCTTCATTCACGGTACTTTCTAAAGCGCTGCGTCCCATGGCTGACAAATTCCACGGTTTATCCGACCAAGATATGTGCTACCGCAAGCGCCACCTCGACCTTATGAGTAACCCGGAAAGCGCGGCACGTTTTGTCGCGCGTTCGCGTATCATCCATGAAATCCGGCAATACCTCGCTGAACGTGGTTTTTTGGAAGTAGAGACCCCCATGCTGCAGGATGTAGCCGGAGGAGCGGCTGCCAAACCCTTTGAATCTTATTACAACGCACTTAAGAAGCCGGTAACTTTACGCATTGCGCCGGAGCTCTTTTTGAAGCGTTTGATGGTAGGTGGTTTTCCGAAAGTTTTCGAATTAAACCGTAATTTTCGCAATGAGGGTATAGACGCCCGTCATAACCCGGAATTTACGGTGCTTGAAGTCTACGAAGCCGGCGGCGATTTTGAAAGTATGGCGGACATGATGGAGGAAATGATCACATTTGTTGCTCGGAAAGTTTTCGGTAAACTTGTGTTTGAGCAATACGATGCCGAGGGTAACGTACGCCGCTCTGTCGATCTTTCTCATCCGTGGCGTCGGGCGGATTACGCGGATTTGGTGCGTGGGGTCGCCGGGGACGATTGGTTCACCATTTCACCGGAGCAGCGTCGTGCGCGTGCCCAAAATGAACTGCACGTGCAGATAGGTGACGCTCTCGACGATATCGGAGTCACGCAGCAGGTTTATGAAAAGTTGGTAGAAGAAAAGCAGATTGCCCCCCTCTTTGTCTGCCATGTCGCTCGCGACCTCGTCCCTCTCGCAAAGGCTAATCCGCGAGATCCTTCGGTGGTAGATGTCTTTGAACTCGTTATGAACGGTCAGGAACTATGTCCGGGGTACTCCGAACAGAATGACCCGGTGGAACAACTTGAACGTCTCAAACACCAGGCCGGCGATGAAACTCAAAAAATTGATTACGATTTTGTGGAATCTCTCGAGTCCGGTATGCCGAGCGCGGGTGGTATAGGTATAGGTATCGACCGCTTGTGTATGCTCCTCACCGGCGCTCCTTCCATCCGCGACGTTATCCTCTTCCCGCAACTTAAAAATCTCGTGTAAAAACGCACACCGGCATACCTCGTCTCATATCTCGGACACATCTGCCCGGGGAAATTTCAGGTCAGCCGGTGGGCGGCGACCCTGCGGCAGTACCACAGTTCAACGGTTAGTATTTCATGCTCACCACGGTAACATTGTCAGCGTCATTGCGACCGAGTTCCCGACATTTTTCCACGATTTGAGCGGATAAATTATCACTCGACGAATCGAGGATGTACCGCGTAGTTGACTTCAGAGGTGTAGGCAAAAGCAACTCATCCACACCGTCACTCGCAAGCAATATTTTATCACCCGGTAGAAGCAGGTAGGGCGTAGCGGGACTATCAACGAGCGGAATTTTGTCACCTGTGACAGCGGAGCGGAGGGAATGCCCCTGCGAATAGGCTTCTTCAAAGGACATGGTACCCGCACGTACAAATTCCTCATAAATTGAACGCATAGAATGATCGGCATTCAAACGAATAAGCCTCCCACTCCGCCAAAGAAGCAGCAAAGAATCCCCCACACTTACCCACCGAAGTACCCCCGCACTCGCAAACACAGCCAACAATGTGCTACCACCGTACATCTTGTGCTTTTCAAAATAAGCACCTACACTCTCGTTGGCACAATCAAGCGCGTCGCGTAAGCGTTGACCGGGCATTTTATCCGCGTCCTTTTCGAAGGATTTAACAAAGGAATTAGCCGCTAAACTAGCCGCTTGGTACCCACAATCATGCCCACCCATACCATCACACACAACAGCTAGTAAACCATCCGATAAATTTCGTACGGCGTACGCATCTTCCATTGCTTCCCTTTTTCCTATCCACTGTGCTATCTGAGCCTTCACAACTTTACTTCTACCACATATTTGTTCACTTGGCAAGAAGAAAATTCTTCGTTTCTTAAAAAAATCACCCAAAAATTGCATTTTTGATTGAAATTCCCAACGATCCGTCGCACATCCCGTCACGCAACAGGACGAGAAAACGGTGGAACTCCCCGCACATTGGGCAAGGACATAATTTTTCACACCCGCGCAACCGAAGCTGCACGGGTGTGATGTCCTATTATTCTTCCGGCAAAAAATTTTCGTTGACCTCCTGCTTTTGCATTACCCTCAGCGATCCCTCTACCCTCACTCTCATCTTTATCATCTTCGAATACCCGCCCTGCCCCACCTCAACCTTGCCCCAGTCGCCTAACTCCAACCGCGTTGTCCCCACACCTAGTATACGTTTTCTTAATACGTATCTCTCGCATGATAATTTATTGATATTAAACGGTCAACAAAAATGATATAGCATCCAATTTTTGCCCTCCGGGGAAAGAATTCGTTCCCTACATCTTTGAAAAAAAGACAAAAAAAATTTAAAAAAGACTTGACGTACGTATTAAGAATACGTGCACCTTCGCTGCGATGCATCAACACAACACCTCATCTCCGCAAGACCGTAAAGTTGGCTACGAAGCGAAGCTGAGGCGAGCATGGGGGTAGCTCATGGGGGGGGCAGCGGTTCAGTTCCATCGAACATCGGTAAACCAGATAGCAGATCGGAAACCGAGGTCCATGTAAAGTGTGGGAACGAGCAAAGCAGTCGAGAAATAAGCTAATCTCAATTGTTCTTTCCAATTATTACCCGGGGCTACAGCCTGTAAAGCACGGTAGCAGAAAGTCAGCGCAGCAGCCGTTGAACCGGGTACGGCTAAACCGTCCAATTCGATTTGTACGGCTTCAGGCGCATCAGCGAATTTCAGCTTCTGCCACCGATTTTTCCAGATACGAAATTGGTGAGCACACGCATTTCGTATGACTGCAAGCAGAGTCAATCCTGAAAGAAAGTATTCGACACTATCAAATTGCATAGCATTGACGATACGTTCAACTAACTCTTTGGGAAGTCCATTGTTGAGTAGTTCGGTCAAATAACCGAAGTTAGCAAACTCAACAAAACTCCACACAGGAATTTCATTGATAGATTGACTACTTCGGATATCACTATCCCATACAGCGTAAAGGTGGCGATCCTTGCGAAAATTATCAGCTATACGAATCATAAATTTCTCGCGAGGAGAAAGATTTGCCTCTTTCGATGCTGCTTCTGAACCGGTAGTCGGATGCGGTGGACTACAAAATTCTTCTCGGAAATTGTACTCGTGGGCATGGGGAGAACTTTCGTTGGTGTAACGAGACCATTGATGTGCTATCTGCGTACGTAAAGCTACTTCCATGTTTGAAACGGCGGAGAAAAGAAGCTCTCGCAGGGTGCAATCGAATTGGTATATGGTCAATATTGTTTCCCAATACGTTCCCTCGCGAAAACGTGCTGTCTCTCCTTCATTATCCGTTTTTTTCTGCAAGTAAGGTGTCCAATACGCCGAAATACGATAGTAATTGATGTAGCGTAACTTCTGTTCTATTTCCGCCGCGAGTTCCTCCGTGCTCAATCCACGGGAACTACCCATCCCACGCTCAATGAGTATTTGGGCTTGTTCATGAAATGTTTTGTATGTTTTTGCCATAATTTTACAGTAATGCCTCCTCGCGTATTTTACCACAATTTCCCCCACATTCGCAAGCAGAACCGCATCCGATCGATTTTCATCCCGAGAAAATTGCTGCCGCTGTCACACGTAACAACAATACCTTGAATTTCAATCAACAACGTGGCGTTACGAAACCAAGGAGTTCTTTAGCGTGGGCTTCAGCGGTGGGACCGGATGCACCGAGCATACGCGTAATTTCGGCAATGCGGGCGGGCCCGGTTACTTCGCGGAGACGAGAGAAACTACGACCGTCGGAAAGTTCTTTGGAGATGAGGTAATGATGTTCTGCGAGCGAAGCTACCTGCGGGAAATGGGTGATGGCGATGACTTGGTGGTCACGCCCGAGTTCACGCATTTTCATTCCGACGGCACGGGCAACTTCGCCGCCGACATTGGCATCAATTTCATCAAAAATCAACAAAGGGGTATCATCCTGCTTGGCAAGAGCGGATTTCAGGGCGAGGAGGACACGCGCGAGCTCACCACCGGAAGCAATTTGACGTAAGGGTTTAAGCGGTTCGCCGGGGTTCGGTCCGAAAAGATACTCTACATCCTCAGCTCCGTGCGGTCCCGGTTCCGGCAGGGACTCAAGCAGTACGTTGAAATGAGCCTGCCGGAAACCTAAGTGAGCGGCGTGCAACAAGAACGACTCAGCCAATCGGGGCGCAGCCTGCTTTCGCACGGCACTCAGCGTCTCCGCCGCCTCCAGCAACTCCGCATACGCATCCTCCTCCGCTTTCCGTAATTCAGCCAAATGCCCTTCACGATTCTCAAGGGTATGCAACTTTTCTCGGCATGCTTCAAGATGTGCCGTAATAGCTTCATAATCAGCTCCGTATTTACGACGCAACGTATCCAGCAGAGCCACCCGCTCCTCCAATTGAGCGATGGCAGACGGATCGGCGTTCAGTGCCTCCGAATATCCCTGCGCTCGCCCGCAGAGCTCATCCAGAATTTCCACTGTATCCTCCAGAGGGTGAAGCCAATCCGCACACGCTGCGTCTAAACGTTCCAGCTCATGGGCACGCCGCACAGCCATACGCAAACGAGGCAACACCGACTGCTCATCCGCATCGAGCAAGGCAAGAATGGGAACAACTGCCTCCTGCAAACGTGTGGCGTTACGCGCACGTTGCCAACGTTCTTCGAGAGTTGCAATCTCTTGTGCGGAGAAACCGGCGTCCTCGATTTCACTGATTTGGTGGTGCAGGAAATCTAATTCACGTTCATCGGCGGCTTCACTTTGCTCGAGCTCTGCGCGGGCACGCCGTGCCTGCAACCAAGCACGATACGCATGTTCATACGCCGATATCCGTTCAGCGGCACCGGCAAAAGCATCCAGTAAAGCGAGCTGACGCTCCCGCGAGGTAAGAGACCTCGGAGAATCCGGACGATGCATATCCACTAAACCACCGCAAACGCGCCGCATGAGACTGAGAGTAACGGCAGTATTGTTGATAAATTGGCGGTTAGACGTAGGAGTGATGACACGGCGAATGAGCAGTTCGCCCTGCTCGCAGGACGGCACTCCGGCTTCCTCGAGACGCCTATTCATCGCCGTGGCATCCGGCAAAGAAAAGACCGCTTCGAGTGAACATTGCTCCGCCCCGGTACGAATGATACCCTTATCCGCGCGGTCACCGAGAGCCAGTCCGATTCCGCCCATAATAACCGATTTACCCGCCCCGGTCTCGCCGGTAATACTCAAGAAACCGGACTGAGGTTCCCACACAAGATCATCCACCAATGCCAAATTACGTATCCTGAGTAATGCCAACATAATTTTTTGCGTTGCGATGTGCACATATTATGGCATAATAATTGCGGAAATCAACTCTTAATATCGGCGATGAAAGTTCTATTCCTCGGCAGCGGAACATCGGTAGGTGTACCTGTAATCGGGTGCCGCTGTGAAGTGTGTCGTTCCGTCGACCCTCGCAACAAACGTTTACGTTCCTCGGTACTCGTAACTACCGCATCGACACAAATCCTCATTGACTGCGGACCGGACCTGCGTGCACAGGCTCTCCGATATATCGTATCCCCGCCGAATGCCGTCCTCGTCACCCACGAGCACCTCGACCACATAGCCGGTTTCGATGACCTACGAGCTTTTTGTTGGCACCGCGAAGACCGTCTTCCGCTGTATGCCGGAAAACAATGCCTTACGCGTCTCCGCACCATGTACCCGTGGGCATTTGACAACGCACCGATACACCGAGGCTATGTACGCGCGGCGGGAATTTGCCACAACGGGAAAGCTTTCGAAGTAGGGGATGTGCATGTGCAACCTGTGCCGGTCATTCATTCAACGGTAGAAACTCACGGCTATGTGCTACGGAACGGCGACACGAGCTTCGGGTATGTACCCGATGTGAAAGAACTACCGCACGTATCCCGCGAATACCTGCGCGGCTTAGACGTACTTGCCATGGACGGTCTCTGTTTCCATACCCACCGCACTCACCTAAGTATCGAAGAAAATGTAGCCATCATGCAGGAGCTTAAACCAAGGATCGGGTTCATCACGCACACCGGGCACCGCATCGATTACCATGCCCTAGCTGCGTCTCTCCCGGACTTCATTCGCCCGGCTTACGACGGTCTGGACGTGACCATCCGCGGGAATGACATCACACGGACGTAGAATTGCCGTACGTAACGGAAACGATTCGCCCACCGGCATCGCCCGCGCCCGGTCCGAGTTGAACGAGGCAGTCGGCACGGGAGAGCATACCGCTGTGGTGCTCGATGCAGAGGATGGTATGCCCGGCATCGCGGAGGCGGTAGATAGCTTGTAGGAGAAGATCAACCTCGGCAAAGTGCAATCCCGTAGTGGGTTCATCCATGATAAAGAGTAACTTTTTTTCCGTGCCCCGGCGACGGGAATGTCCCGATGAAGCCTTTGCCAAGTACGTAGCAATCTTCACACGCTGAGCTTCGCCGCCGGAGAGTGAATCAGCGGCACGATCGAGAGGAAGGTACCCGAGACCGATGTCACTCATGGCACGTAGAATAGAGGCGGCTGCCGGGATGTTGGCAAAAAAAGCGAGGGCATCATCTACCGAGAGAGCCAAAGCTTGGGCAATGGACTTGCCGCGCCAGGTAGCTTCAAGTGTCTCGCGGTTATATCTTGCCCCCCCACAGGCATCGCACGGAGCGTACAAGTCCGCCAAAAAATGCATATCTACCTGCAATCTTCCCGTACCCCCGCAACGTTCGCAACGACCACCGCGCACATTCAGAGAAAAACGAGCCGGGGAATACCCGCGAGAACGCGAGAGCGGCAATCGCGCATACAGGGAACGCAGCACATCCAGCAATCCGGTAGCTGTAGCGGGAGTCGAACGGGCGGAGGTACCGATGGGGCTCTGATCTACTACCACCGCGCGTTCAATCTGCTCCGCACCCTGCAACTGACCGGACTTCAAAGCCGGCAAAAGGCATTCGTGTACCAAGGTACTTTTACCCGAACCACCCGGTCCGGCCAAACAGGTAAATGCACCGAGAGGAAAGGTAAAATCGATATCCTTCAGATTACGGGCACGGGCATGACGGAGAGAAATCCGACCATGAGCACCGGGGGAAACAGGCATCGGACGAGAGAATGAACGACGCCCCGCCAACCAATCCCCGGTCGGAGAAAGAGGATTTGCCATGAGCTCCTCGCAGGTACCGACCGCTAGGATGCGACCGCCGTTCGGTCCGCTCCCCGGACCGAGCTCTACCAACCAATCCGCCGCGCGCAGTATCTCCGGATCGTGCTCCGCAACCAGTACCGTGTTACCTTTATCCCGCAGATTTTTGAGAGCTGTAATAAGGCGATGTGTTTCGGAAGGATGCAAACCGATAGTAGGTTCATCGAGAATGTAGAGCACCCCCGAGAGTCCACCGCCGATTTGACCGACCAAACGCGCACGCTGTAATTCCCCGCCGGAGAGAGTAGCGGTCGGGCGATCTACGGAAAGGTACCCCAAACCGAGGTCTACCAAGCAATTGAGACGCGTACGCAGGGCATCCAATGCCGATTGCAGCGCACGTCCGTACACCGCCGGTATCTCCAAGGTATCCAACATCGCCGAATTCTCGCTCACGCACACCCGACAGAAGTCCCCCAAGCCCCAATCACGTCCCGCAAAACGCAGAGTAACAGCCAGAGCCACCGGATTGAGACGCATACCGGCACATGCTGTACACATCGTTGGGTTACCGTTCTTTCCCTCTGTTACACCGCGACCCTGACAAACCGGACAAGCCCCGCGCGGGGAATACGGAGAAAAGAGTTCCGGACTGAGGTCCGGGAGGGTAAAACCGGTACGTTCATTGCGGTATCGGGTGTGAAAAGTCAGGAGGCGAGGCGGTGTATCCGAGGAAGTCTGTACGAGTGCCCGCACTTCATCCGGAAAGAACCGAAGGGCACTCTGTAACGAATCCGCCAAGCGAGAAGTATTCTCCGATTTCACGACCAAACGGTCCACAACGAGTTCGATATCGGCATCCGGTGGGGGCGGACAGGTTTCTAAATCATCCAATTCACACAACTCACCATTCACCCGTACGCGTAAATATCCGGATTTCCTCAGTTGCAACGTGCTGATTTCTCCCTCGTCCTGTCCGACTCTTTCCGGCAACGGCGCAAGCAGTATAAGACGAGTCCCGGTCGGCAAGGCACAAAGTGTGTTCACAATTTCATCCGGACTAAGCCGGGAAAGTGTTTCACCGGTTTCCGGGTCGTGCGGAGTTCCTATAGCCGCGTACACGATGCGTAGGTAGTCGAGTATCTCTGTGATACTACCGAGAACTGAGCGTGAAGTAGCCGGAGGTAAACCCTGCTCTAAACACAGTGCCGGCGGTAATCCTTCAATTTTTTCTACCTGCGGCTTAGGCGGACGCGCCATCATACGACGCGCCGCGGGCGACAGACAGTCCAAGAAGCGTCGCCGTGACTCCGCAAACAAGGTGTCATGCGCTAAAGTACTCTTCCCCGATCCACTCGGACCCACCAAAGCAATGAGCTTTCCCGTCGGTAGGACGAGATTAATGTGCTGCAGGTTGTTCTGCGATGCACCGCTTATCTGAATATCCATAACCTGTACTTTAATTTCCGGAACACCGGAGTTGTGTGCATCACGGATAAGGGTTGACTGAGTCTAATCCGCTTTGTACTCTTTTCGAATACCTTCGTGTTTTCCACCGGGGTCTATCCGCATCCCCGCGCTACAACACTCACCAATCAGCCTTCCACCCGATAAAATATGTACCACCCCGCGCGCATGAATACCACCGACCAACTCACCGTGTAATTCAGCATCGATGCACGATATCCCGGGACGAACACATGCGTGCGCACGTGAACGTACAACAAGCCGAGCAACATTGAGCTTGCCGGCAGCCAGTGCCTGCCCCTGTAAAGTGAGTGTTCCCGTGCTGTACAAAGAACCACTTACGCGACCCTCTAAAGTAAGATGACGACATGCGACGCGCAGTTGCGAAAGCTCTACCCCGGCGGGTATCCTGACATCACCTAAAGTACGTACATCCAAATGCCGCGTGCCGGGACGAACCGTCACGTCCGCCGCATTGAGATGGGAAGAACAGTGCGGACAAATCGTCGACAACGCCGCATCCGGTATTAAACAAGGCTTCCCGCATTCGTAACACACCACCTCGCGTGTAGGTACCTTCAAACGCGACTCATGCCGAACCACAACCTCATCGGCATCACGGCGTACATACTTCCCCTGCGGCATGTACCCGGAGACCTCCGATGTCTCCAACGGGCTAGTGTGGTAGTCATGGTGCGCTGACGGGACCTGCCGAGGCTCACTCATACCAAGAGATTAGAGGAATCACCCTCCGGTCCCTTGCCGGGTTGAGTCGACGGTTTCATCGTACCCCCAGTTATTCCCTTAATCGGTGATTCAATACCGACACCGGCTCCCGCCTGAACATGTCCGACTACCTGCGCACCTTCCTGAATGGAGATGCTACCAGCGGTAATATCACCCTGCAGAATAGCGGTTTTCGCAAGTTCTACGCGCTCGCTGACTACAACATTGCCGATGACTTGACCGTGAATGATGGCACTCTTGGTGCGTATCGCCGGTCGGTCTTTCTCCGTACCGGATATCCTTGCATGTGAACCAACTGTCAGCACTCCTTCAGATAGAATCTCCCCTTCCACTATACCATCTACAAGTAAATCATCGATAAAACGCAAGGTACCTACTACCGTGACATCGGAATTAAGGACATTGCTATTGGTCGAAGACGGTATCTGCGGAGCATCATCCCCAAACGGTGAATCATTCTGCGTTGTCCCCACAAAATAATTTTCCCCGGCAGTATCCCCCTCATCCTCTGCGGGGGTCTCCCAAGGGGATACCTGATTCGTAAAATCCGGCTCTTTTTGAAAATCGGTGCCCGGTGTATTTTTGTTTGTGCTGAAAAATGCCATATTATGAGAGGGTATGTCGTTGTACGCGGAGCGGAGCTGTCCACCCCTTCCACCGAGTATTTTACCCCACATCTCCTAATTTGTCTACACGAAAGTTGCATCCACCCAAAAAAATTTTCAACGAAATGCCCTGCACAACGAGAGAACCTAACTGTTCAATCAAAAAATCGCCGGAGACGAGAGTATCATGGTGCGTCATGGTGGGTCTGCTGTTAAGTGATTCACCGGTGACGTAACATTTTTAAGAACGAATATAAAGAATTTTGCGCGCGAGCGGGAGGATGTTGCCGTTGGGCTTGTAGAGGAGAGGGATATCGGCGGACGGAAAACTTCGCTCGAATGCCTGTAAATCGTCGTCGTCGCAGGTATGAACGAGGATGTGTTCTCCGTTATTAGATACGACAGATTCACGAAAAGAGAGCTTCGAATCGGGACTTTTGCGGAAAAAAGCAGCCCAGCGCGGCATGTAGTAAAAACGCACAAGTTCGGAAAATTGTCGGTGGGAATAATCACTCAGAGGCGAAACGTTCGGCGACCACGTGGTAATGAGGCGGCGGAGATTACGCGTTAATTCACCTTTGGCAAGCGCTTCACGGGATTCGGCTCCACGCAGGAAAGCTCCGAGCAAAAAATCTTCGTGCGTGGCAAGAACATCTGCCAAGAGAGGAAACAGAGCCATAAAATCAGCTGCGCGTGCCGCATAAATCTCCGGATTCCCCTGAGCATCCTTGCATAATTGCAGGGATACGCGCGCACGATCGGCAAGTACCTGCCGGCAGATATCTGCCAAATCATAACGAAAACATGCATTCTCTGCCAATGCCGGATTCGACTCCGCGACCGCAAGCAACAATCTCCCGGCTCGGTGTACATCCTGTGGGTCATAAAAAACATTCGGGTTACTCCAAGTTGACACTTGGTGGACATCGAGTCCCGGACGCGCACAAAGAATATTCTCCGGACAGCCCTCACGCTCACCGTCGGGCGTATACACACTACGTGCCAAAAGTTCCAGTGCCTGAACAAGTCGGGGGTCCGAGCAACCGTAACGAGCGAGAGCCAGTCGAGAGAGGAAAGTCTTGCGGTCGATGACACAACGGTTATTGACACGCTCGTAAAAGAGTTCGTAGTAAATAGGATTGGTTTCCAGCCCCTCCGAAAGCAAACCGAAACCGGAAGCTCCACCGGCATCTCCCGAAGCTTTTTCCAGTATACCAAAACCTCCAAAGAGTCCCTGTTTTCCCCCGAAATTCGCCAATTCACACCACACATAACGACGACCTAAAAAATTCCGTGATATCGCATGGCTGTCGGCAAGATTTTTTTCGAGTGCTAGGATCACCGTATGGTCAGGTTGAGTACCCTCCAGTAACGCCGGTGTTGGGTTGCCTGCCCACGCCTGAATAAACCAAATAGCCCCTGGCGAGTACTCCTGCATAGCATGTTGAACGGCTCGCGCACAGGCTGTGATGTCCACCTTTTCCGTATTGCCTCCTTCGTGGAAGAGATCCCCGCAAAAAGCACGGGCACGAAAACCATATACACGCTCGAGATTTTTATACCAGAGTGCGGCAAAGGAAGGGAAAGCCGGTGCATTCGGACGCAGCACGGTCGGTCGCGTGTAATCCGTAACCCACAGTCCCTGTGGAAGAAGTTGTTCCGAGAAATACGGGAAATCATGGGGGACAAAGCCGACGTATCCCTGAAGAACCGGTTCCATACCGAGTTCACGCAAATGCGCCACGATAGCTCGTCCTAGCTGAGCTTCCTTCTCGATCAGGGAATCGGAGACCGGTCCGCCTTCGCCTTCAAGATTCCCCATGTGCCACCACGCCGCATAACAAGGATTAGCAATAAAAGACGAAGACGATGAAGCGACACCTATATCAGATAAAAATCCCTGCCAAACATCTTCCATACCCGATGTCACCAGCACATACCGGAACCCATTGAGAGCCAAACGATCTATCTCCTTCATCCACCTTTCCTTGCTCCAGTGCGTACAGGTATAGCTGAGGGCAGTATAATTAAAAGCAAAGTTCAGGGGTAAAGTTTCCGGTACGTCTACCGGTGATTTCGGTACAACAAAGCGAGAGGCACTCCGGTTATCGCCGTTCCAAGAAAGATGCACGAGCGCTATGGTACGAAGATAATACCCGTATGCCCGGGCACATTCACGTACACCGGACGCACTGATACAGATGCCCTGTCCTTCCCCGCGTATGACCGGATGCGTTCGCTCCGCCTGTATTTCAAAGCGCACCCGACCGGCAAACTCCGGTGTCACTCGACATACCAATTGCGTCAAAACTGCCTCCGCTACCGGAACCTCCCGTATTTCCTCGGCTCCCACAAAACACGAGAAAAAGAGTACCACACATACCCAAAGCCAAAGGCATACTCCCCCCCTTCCCTCTTTACAACTCCTCAGCAAACACCGTATATCCATTTCACTACACACACGCAGCGTGCAAAGTAGACCAAATCTATAGAATTGCTTTATTTCCAAGAACGAACGTTAGAGATATTGTCCTCATTTTTGCCGACATTGGAAAGCCCGTTACCGACACCATCGGGACCTAGGGTAAAGATATCAAAGAAGGGATTTATACCTTTACCCGGCTTACCATCCTGATTTTGGACTTCATACCCCTGACGGTAGCGATATGTCCCACCCCAAGGGTCCATGAGTACATATACTTTCTTACTCTTTTTACGTTTCGTCATGCGGACAAGTTTTTTTATAGCCGGTATCCCGTTTATAACCTCGTGCTCCTGTTTAGACACTGACATAGGCACTACGGATTCGCAGTACGGCATAAGTACTTCATTAGTCTGTTTGTCGATATCCGGTTCACCATCACCGTCCGCATCACAATACAATGCAGAGTAAAGGACATAGGAACTCCACTCATCGCCTACTCCGTCAGGCATTATATCCCCGTTATCGGAACGGTAGTGTTCCATGCCTGTTTCCATTTGCGCTACCTGAATCTCAGCGGTTTTATTCATTTGCCGGTTATTGACAACTCCCCTAGCAACCCACCCCATCGTACCGAGTATAGCCAAGATTGCTATCACCACAAAAATTTCTATTAACGTAAAACCACGAAAATCTTTTTTAACGAAATACATGATGAAGTCTACACATTTTTGATAATTTCCATCATCGGCAAGAACATAGCCAGTACAATACTACCAACAACAATCGCGAGACAAACAATCATAATCGGCTCAAGCATAGCAGTAAGAGCTGTCACGGAATTATCCACTTCTTCATCGTAGACCTCCGCGACTCGCATGAGCATATCGGGTAAACGTCCGGTCTCCTCACCTACATCTACCATCGAAATTACCATGGGCGGAAATACCGGGCTAATCTGCATCGGTGTAACTATCGATTCGCCTTCCCGGACAGCATCGTGTATTTTGGTCACCGAATCCGCCACAATGACATTACCGGACGTATCTCGGGTGATGTTCAAAGCTTGGAGTATGGGTACACCGGACGATACCAAAGTACCGAACGTACGTGAAAATCGCGCGACCGCATTAACTTGATTAAGATGCCCGAGCTTAGGTATCTTCAGCACCGCAGAATCTATGATTCGTCCTCCCTTAGGCGTTCTTCTCCAAATAGATATAAATACAATAAGTAGGAATATCACCAAGATAACCAATATAGCATTCGGGACATAGGGGATAACCGAATCCGCCATACAATTATCCGAAAGGTTAAAGACGAATTGGGAGAAAGCCGGTAAGTCCATATTTTGACCTTCAAACATTTCCTTAAATTTCGGAACTATCACGAGCATGAGAAATGTCAGGATACCCACAGCAATAACCATGATAATCATCGGATACACCATAGCGGATACAATTTTCCCGCGCAATTTGCCGGCTTTTTCTTCGTATTCAGCCAAGCGTTTCAGCACGACCTCCAACACACCACCTACTTCACCCGCTTTTACCATGTTTACAAACAAACGATTAAAGAGCTTGGGATAAGACGAAAGGGCATCGGAAAAAGTGGAACCACCCTGTACCGCGTCACTGAGTGCTACTAAAGTCGCTCGCAAATTTTCATTGGGTTCCTGTTTTTGTAAGACCTGCAAACTTTGCAATAGGGGCAAACCGGCATCTATCAGTGTTGCAAGCTGACGCGTAAATATCATCAACTCGCGGCGTTTAATACTTCCTCCGGCTTTGCCTTTCCCACCCTTCTTTTTCGATTGTCCGGGTTGCTTGCTCTCCTTCTTCGCTTTCGCTGTCATATTCTTGGAAGCAGCTGTGCCTGCTTCCTCGCACTCTCGTACCAAAAGTCCTTGGTTACGTATGCTTTCCATAGCAGTTATTTTGTTGTCGGCTTCGACAACACCCGTCTGTTCAGCACCATTTTGATCCAGTGCAATGTACGTAAATTTAGGCATAAAGAAATGAGGTGATGGGGGTTAAATAAGAATAGATATCAGGTATATCGCAAAACTTCTTCAATAGTAGTGTGTCCGTCAAAAATATTTTGAATACCATCTTCGCGCAGTGTGTGCATCCCTAACTCGATAGCTTTTTGTTTGAGTGTAACCGATGGAACATTCTGGGTTATAAGCTCTCGTATAGGTTCCGATGCATGCAAAAGTTCGTGTATTCCTTTGCGTCCTTTATATCCGGTATTGCCGCATTTATCGCAACGTTCCCCGGTAAAAAATTGCTGCTGGGCGAGTAGGGCGGGATTGATACCCAATTGATTAAGCAAACTACGGGACGGTGTGTAGGGAATTTTACAATACGGACATATCGTACGCACCAAGCGTTGAGCCAAAACACCCAAAAGGGTAGCAGCTAAGAGGAAAGGCTGAACCCCCATGTCGATAAACCGAGTTACGGCACCTGCGGCGTCATTCGTGTGCAACGTAGAGAGCACCAAGTGTCCGGTCAATGCCGCTTGTATGGCTATCTGCGCCGTATCCTGGTCACGAATTTCTCCTACAAGTATGCGGTCGGGGTCCTGTCGTAAGAATGCACGTAAAACACGCGGAAACGTAACACCTATGCCCTCGTTAATCGGTACCTGAATGATGCCGTCAATGTCATATTCCACCGGGTCCTCCGCTGTAAGTATTTTTGTATCCTCGGTATTTATTTCACGTAATGCGGCATACAGGGTAGTCGTTTTGCCGGAGCCGGTAGGTCCCGTAACAACAAATATTCCATTGGGCATATTGACGGTATCGAGAATATACTCGTAAATATACGGGGAAAGATTAAGATTGTTGAGGTCGAGACTTACATTATTGCGATCGAGCACACGAAGTACTACCGATTCACCATGCTGGGTAGGTAAGGAATTAACACGCATGTCTACACTATTTTCACCGACATGCATCATGATACGACCATCCTGCGGTACGCGGTGCTCAGCAATATTCATGCCGGCCATAACCTTAACACGCGATATAATCGGACTAGCCAAATGAATGGGTGGCGGCGCCATCTCGTAAAGCGCACCGTCTACCCGATATCTTATCTTGAATTCATGTTCAAATGGTTCTAAGTGAATATCTGATGCTTTCTCTTTGATGGCCTGCGTAATTACCAAATTAACGAATCGAATAATGGGGGCTGCATTAGCTTCTTCGCTTCCGTCAACGCTACTAACGCTCATGTTCGCTAAATCTGCCATGAGGTCTCCCATAGCGGCATCCGAACCGCCGTAATACTCGGCTATTCGTGCACGCACTTCATAATCGGCAGCCACATACAAGAAAATATCCATTCCTGTGACCACACGTAAATCATCCACGGTCTGAGGATTCAAGGGGTCTTCTAAGCAAACGTAGAGACCTTCCCGTTCTCTGTATTCTACCGGTAAAGCACCATGTAAACGTGCCTGCGCCGCCGGTATCATCTGTAAAACTTCCTGCGGCGGCACAAATCCTTCCAAGGATATATACTGCGCACCGACTTCTGAAGCTATAACATTCCAAAAATCTTCCGGTGAGGGCACAATACCGAAGTCAAGCAAAGTTTCCCAAAGTTCTTTTCCGCTGTTGGACATTTCATCCACGACATCCTTTGCCATGGCACGGTCCATGAGTCCCGCGTTGATAAAAGCATCCAAGGCCAGTTGGTTATCCATAATCGAGAGAGGAGGGTAAAAAAGTTAAGAGAGAGTGGGATCAGCTTGCATCACCGGTTGTCACATGTATTACTTCATCTGCGGATGTACGCCCTGCCAACACCTTGCGTATCCCATCTTCTCGTAAAGTACGCATGCCGAGCTCCCTAGCCCGCTTGCGTAATTGAGCTGATGAAAGATTCGAGTTAATGAGTTCTCGTACATCGTCCGTTACTTGGAAAATTTCAAAAATACCCATACGTCCTTTCATACCCTTGCCGCGACATGCCTCGCAACCGTGCGGATGCGGTACTTTTACGGGGCGATCTTGTTCAATACCCAAAAGCTGAGCTTGTTTAGCCGTGAGATGTCCGTCCATCTTGCAATTTTCACACAGACAGCGACAAAGTCTTTGAGCCATAATAGCTCGTACAGCTGAAGCAATGAGGAATCGATCTACCCCCATATCAGCCAAACGTGCCACTGAAGATGGGGCATCATTCGTATGCAGGGTAGAGAGTACCAAGTGACCGGTCATGGCAGCCTGTATAGCTATACCGGCGGTCTCTCCATCACGAATTTCCCCGATCATGATGATATTGGGAGCCTGTCGGAGCATGGCTCGCAGCGCCGCCGCAAATGTCATCCCAATTTCCGTACGTATCATCACCTGATTAATGCCGGGCATCTCGTATTCTACAGGGTCCTCTGCCGTAATAATTTTCTTATCCGGGCGATTAAGGTGATTCAAACACGCATACAGGGTCGTTGTCTTGCCGGAACCGGTCGGTCCGGTTACAAGGATAACACCGTCAGGTAGAGTAACCAGACGATCAAAGGTTGCCTCGTCATCCGATAAAAAACCGAGTTGCGGTAACCCAAGTTGAAGAGCGGATTTATCCAAAATACGCATCACCACGGATTCCCCGTGATTAGAAGGGACTGTGCTGACACGTAGGTCAATATGGGCACCACTCTTGAGGTCCATTTCAATACGTCCATCCTGCGGTATGCGTTTCTCCGCAATACTCATTGTCGAACTCATCACCTTAATACGTGCCACAATAGAACCTAATAGCTTTTTGGGATGATTGGCTACTTCTATAAGACGCCCATCCACGCGGTAGCGAAAGCGTACGCGATCTTCCATCGGTTCTATGTGTATATCGGATGCTCGCATCCCGTGCGCTTCATTGAACATGTTGTCTATCAGTTCAATAATAGGCGCATCCTCATTTTTACCGACGGCTACCTTCTCGGGATAATACTTGTCCAAGGCTTTTTTAAGCGTGTCGTACGCCGCTACAAAAAAGCTTACATCCCTGCCGAGTACCTGCGGAAAACTATCCATCGTTTCCATGTCAAAGGGATCAACTATCGCCACCTGCAGCGAATATCCATCATCCCCCAACGGTAAAAACATAAGACGCCGCGCCACCTCCGGTCGTACCATCGCAAGCGTCGGCGGGTCTATTTCAAATGCTTTGAGATCCACAAATTCCAACCCGGAACTGGCTGCCGCCACCTGCGCTACATAGTCGTATGTAAGTACATTCCGGTCAATTAGATGCTCTAATACGCTCTCTGTCAGTCCTAAAGAATTACGCGTATCCTCGAGGACGTCCGCTTCTAGAGCACCGTTCTCAACTAAAAGGTCTAAGAGATATTGTTCGTTCGAGTACACTGGTAGTAAAGAAAAAGTATACGGTATGTCATTCACGCAGCTCGTATGCTACACACGTCCCGCGCGTCTTCTACTTTACACGACTTTTTCCGAGATGTCAATCTTACAATGCATAATTCTCCCATAAAAATTAAGTTTTTTTCACCGCAATCCGTATCTACCCCCCACTATTCCCAATCAAAAATCTAAAATCAAAATCCCAAAAGTCTTTCCCACCGCACCCGCCGCTCCCTGCCGATGAACCGGGGAGTACCGCATACCCGGTGGGCTCGTTTCCGCGGAGGGACGCGCAACGGAGCGCGCATTATTCCTCAA
>CAZJIH010000022.1:0-24601 GCA_964545935.1 uncultured Akkermansia sp.
TATTCCTCAATCAAAAATCTAAAATCTAAAATCAAAAATGCGGCGGGGGGGAGGGTGCGGTGGGCATCGGGGTGGGGTGGCAGGAGCAGCGGTTCAGCCGCCGGTCAGATTTGAACTGACGACCCACGCATTACGAATGCGTTGCTCTACCACTGAGCTACGGCGGCAACTCCCCTGCCGACAAGTTAACCACATCTTCCCTAACTTTGCAAGCCTAATCTTTGCTTTCCTCAACTTATTTTCAATTTTTTCCCAAAAACGCACACCGGAAATCACCGATGCCATCCCATCACTGAACCGTAGTCCCCCCCCAATGCTCTCCGTCCCTCCCCATCTACGATTTTAGATTTACGATAAATGCTTACCAAATTTGACGATACCATTGTTACGGATAGCGAGGTCGATGGCAGCGAAAATTTGGGATGGGGAGAAACCGAGGTCGCGGAGGGAGCGGATAGAACGCGCACCATCGCGTTTTGCGAGACGCAGACCGTGTTCGTCGCGGAGAAGGAGATGGTGAGCGTAGAGGGGAGTTGGGAGACCGAGAATGTGTTGAAGGGCACAGTGGAGGGATGTGCAGGGAAGGAGGTCTTCCCCGCGAGTTACGAGAGTAATACCTTGAGCCGCATCATCGACGACGACGGCTAAGTGGTAGCTCGTAGGGGTATCTTTGCGGGCGAGTACTGCGTCCTCGCATTCAGTAGGTATGCAACGGTGGACACCGAAGTTGATATCTTCCCACAAGGGACATCCGATAAGATCTTGAACACGCCGCATGTTGATACGCCAAGCATGTGGCATGCCTCCGGCGAGGAGCTCCTGCACTTGCTCCGGAGGTAAATTTCTGCAACGTCCACTGTAACGTACGAATTCGCGACCGTGTGGGGCACGAGACATCGCTTCCCACTCCGCTCGGATTTCCGCGCGTGTGCAAAAGCATGGGTAGAGTAAATCCAGACCACGGAGTTGTTCTAAAGCGGCTGCGTACACATTCATTCGGCGACTTTGCACCATCATTTCACCATCGAAAGATAGCCCCAACCACGCTAAATCCTCGAGCATGTCGATGAGAAATTGTGGATTTCGGGTACGCGTTGTATCGATATCTTCTATACGCAACAAGCAACGCCCGCCGTGAGCGTCCGCCATACGACGAGCCTGACGCGCCGCTAAGACGTGCCCCACATGCAACTCACCGCTCGGTGTGGGAGCGAACCGCGTAATAACCGGATGCAGAGGAGACATCAGAAAGTTGCACAGGAAATGACATTCGTCACTCGTTTAATACCTTCACGGGCTAAGGTTGAATGGGGGTACTTACACTGAGCGCGGTAATAACAAGATAGCGCGGAACCATACTCAGCGCGTTCTTCGCACGCAATGCCATCCCGTAAAGCCTGTACAAAATCATGTGCTCTAGATTCCATATCTTTTTGAGTTAGTGTCATTTCTACATCCGCAGCAAAATTGGGGTCATCCGCTCGCCACTTTACCAACTTTTCGTATGCGATGCAAGGTCCCATTGTGGCATCCTGTTGAGCTACTTCCTTGATCTGCTCGAGCATTCCATCCATCTTCATCACCAATGTGATTACTTCTTCATATTTTTTTGCTAGCTCCGGATCGGTATTGACTATCTTAAAATGTTCGCGTTCACGTGCGATACGTCGGTATTCCTTACCCTCATACAAACGAGAAAATTCATCTTTTATGGGGTCTCCTGCGTCAATTCCTGAAATTAACTTTTCGCCTTCTTCCAGATTAGGATTGGTAGGCCATATCGCTACCGCTTCTGCAATATATTTGTTGAAAGATTCTTCATCTCCTTTACTTAAAGCTTTTTTTGCGTTACGAAGAGCCAGATCACTCTGACGTCTTTTTGCGGTTACAAAAGTACGTACCGCGGAATCATCAAAGTCAACATCCATGTCCTTCATTTTCGCGGATACCTCCTCCACAGTAGCATAATCGCGTGCATTGAGCGCTGAAAAAGCGCGTTTACGGAGGTTCCAATAGGCGGCTATACGCCGACGTGATTCCGCGGGAAAAGTTGCCACACTCTGCATGTACTCACCGATGGCAACAGCCTCGATAAGTCGCTGTGTAGCCTGCCCCAGCTTGTTACGTTCCAACATCCCCTGAACAGCCTTTATCGCCTTATCCACCTCAATTCGCATATTGTTAGCGGCTGAATCCATGGCATGCACCGTAGGCGGTAAACCGGTAGTACCGGAAAATAACTGATTCATCTGCGAATCTTTTTCTAAATTCAGACGTGCATCGCCGTCTCGAAAAAGATGACGATAAATTCGTGTCCCGATAACCACGTGATCAAAGCGCCTTGCTAACAGCATCGATACTAGTGTCGCCTGAAAATTAATTTTTGATTCAATGAAACTTGCCTCATTTTTCGCTATGTTAGCAGCTTGGATAGACTCATTTTTGGCGGCTTTTTTTACAGTATGCGCTATCTTGTTTACATTTAATTGCTTCCCGCTTCTCACATTAGAATTATTAAAACCATCGGCAATCTCTAACAAATTATCGATTTGGCTATCTAATTTTTTATTTTGCTCTTCCCGTTTAAGCATTTCTCGCTGCACATCTAATGCACTTACGATGGCACTTGCCAGCGTTCCGCTCTGTTGTCCGTCCCCCGGGTATGTGGATATCTCGTAGAGGGTTTTCCCCACAAAAATAAGAGTTTCTCCACCGATTTTATATTTTTTATCGTAACTTGATCCCTGAGTTTTTCGGAGTATCTCGTTGATAGCATGCCGGTAGCTCTTGGCATTTGATGTAGAATCCGGCTCTTGCTCAAGAAATTTTTCGAAGCGAGCGCGTACGGCAGCGTTATTACCCACATCAAAGACACCTCCGTTATACTTCACTGTATCGGTGGAAGGATCTAAGAGCGGGATCTCCATACCAAAGAGCTGCGGATTCGGAGTCTCCCCACGATGTGCCGGGTCATCGACGGGGGACGTAGCGGAGGAACCCGAAGCGTCGAAACTGCTCGGAAGCGCACCCATCGTACTCCCCGACCCGGTTGCCATTTGCACGACGCATACCCCGACCCAAAACGTCAGCGCTATTCGGGAATGAGCAATCAATCTCTTAATCATACGATGCTCCCACGATAACCCCTGTTACACGTTTGATACCTTTGCGAGCGAGAGTAGATTGTGGGTGTTTACACTGAGCTCGGTAATAACAGGAGAGAGCGGAACCGAATTCTCCGCGTTCTTCACAATCTTCGCCGTCTTCTAAAGCTTGTACAAAATCATGTGCCTTTGATTCAAAATCTCGTAATGCCAGCGTCATTTCCGTATCATTTGCAAAATTTTCATCATCTTCCCGCCACTCTACCAACTTTTCGTATGCCATACAAGGTCCTATCGTAGCATCTTGTTGCGCTACTTCCTTGATCTGCTCTAGCATCCCATCCATTTTCATTACTAAGGTGATAACTTCCTCATATTTTTTAGCTAAATCCGGGTCAGTATTGACAATTTTGAAATGTTCGCGTTCACGCGCGATGCGCCGGTATTCTTTACCTTCATACAAACGAGCAAATTCTTTCTTAACATCGTCGCCTGCATCGTATTCTTCGATCATCTCCTCCCCCGCTTCTAAGTGCGGATTACGCGGCCATATCATCCCGGCTTCTTCAATATACTTGTTGAAGCCTTCCTCGTCGCCATTTTTCAAGGCTTTTCTTGCATTGCGGAGTGCCAAGTCGCTCTGCCGTTTTTTGCCGGATGTGTAGCTCAACAACAGGGAATCATCAAAATCTGCATCCATTTCCTTCATTTGAGCAGCTACAGCCTCCACAGTCGCGTAATCCCTCGCATTAAGTGCCGTCAATGCTCGCTTGCGTAAATTCCAGTACTTGGCGATACGCTGGCGGTCTTCAGCCGGAAAAGTTGCCACACTTTGCATAAACTCACCAATAGCAACTGCTTCAATGAGATGCTGCGTGGCTTGCGCCAGTTTGTTACGTGCCAACATACCGTAAACAGCTTCCATACTCTGGTCTACCTCGCGCCGCGCATTCGAAGCGGCAGAATCTATAGAATTCACGGTAGGGGGTAAACCCGCATTCCCCTGAAATAATTCGTGTGCACGTGAGTCTTTATCCAGTGCCACCCTGCTGTCCCCATCGCGAAATATATGACGATATACACGCGCTCCGATAACTACGTGATCAAACCGTCGTTCCATCAACATAGAGACTAACAGAGCTTGGTAGTTGACTTTAGCAGCTGCCAGTGCTGCCGTATTAGCTGCCGTATTCGCTGCTTGTGTAGCTTCATGCTTGGCAGTTTTTTTTACAGCATGGGCAATGCTATAGGTATCCAGCCGCGCTGCGTTCCCCCTCCCACCGCCTTTCCCCCCCTTTCCTACGGGATTGACGGTGCTCGCTGTCTTGATTTCCTTGCGTATCTGATTCCGATTTTCCATCCGATCAGCTCGCTCAAGTAGCTCATCCATCTCTTTCTCCAGTTTTTGGTTCTGCTGATCGCGTTCTAATACCTTACGCTCTACATCTAAAGCACTAACAATAGCACTGGCTAATGTACCTGATTGCTGACCGTCTCCCTGATATTCCGATGCTTTGTAGAGTCCCTTCCCTATCTTGATAAGAACTTCCCCACCTACGGCGTATTTTTTATCACGCCCCGCACGTTGTGTTTGTTTGAGGATATCGTCCATCAATTTCCGGTAGCGCTTTGCTTCATCTGTATCGTCAGGTGTTTGCTCTAAATACTTTTCAAAAGCGGCTCGAACAACGGCATTATTACCCACATCAAAATAACCACCGTTGTACTTAACCGTGTCGGACGCAGGATCCATGAGTGGAATTTCCATACCAAGGAGTTGGGGATTAGCCGTTTCACCACGGTGTGCGGGATCATCCTGTTGAGGTTTTGCGCCGGAACCGGATGCATCGAAACTGCTCGGCATAGTCACGCCACCCCCACCCGGTACTCCACCCCCCGTCGGCATCTGTCCTACACAAAATCCGGCTAATACCATACTCGCTATCACTACATATTTTTCAGGTCTCATCATAATGCTTGAACATTTTTTACTACTAATACACCTTTGACCGGTTTCCCATCCGGTCCCCTCCCCGTGCGACAAGTCGTCTCAAAGAGAAATTGGTCACCCCGCGTAATGTTGACGCGTAGTTTAACATTACCGGGAATATAAAGAGGCAATCGCTCTTCCGGATTATTGGGAATCGAAATACTTATCAAACGTGCATTGCCCACCGTTTCTATGCTTTCTACGCGACCATCAAAAATATAAACATTGCCGGACGAAGCAAAACGCGAACCTTCCCGCCGATAATTTTCTACTCGAAAATTGGTCGTCGGTTCCATTTTTTGCGTTTCTTTCCCGAAAATTTTCCAAAAGATCGCTCCTATCAAGACCACAGCCACCGCTACGCAGATGTATATCGGCGTCTGATTTCCCTTCCCGCTCACTCTGCCCCGTTTATTTGCTCGTCTCGCTGCCATTGTCTACTTCTCTTCTTCGTTGTGAATAATACTTCCGCTCCCTATATTCCCCCTCCACGCACTAGTTTATCACTTTCATCCGCACTCTGCAAGAAAAAATGAACATCTGAACCCATATCCTTTCGCGCACACCCTACGAAAATTTTTGATCACCACGCGTCTCCCCGCGTCCTCTCCACGCGTTTCTCTACCTCACGTCGATCGTCCGCTTTGCCACCCGCGGAACCCCACAGCGCTTGACTCCTTCACTTCGTACCCCGTACTTGATCACCTCAAGTGATCGCTCGACTCCGAGCGTCTGATTTATTCGGGACACATGTGGTGGTGTTTAAGAAGTAATAAAAATTCTCTTATGGGCTTTGCGGACCCGGAAGTTACCGGGTAGGTTACAAGTGTGGTTCGGGGTGTCCGGGGAAAGTAATTCACACACGGCATTGACGCAAGCTTCGGAAATATTGGGTATACCCCGACGTTTTAAGAAAAACAGCACAGCAGCTTTCCGGAAGGCAGGGGGTTTATCCAACAGAAAGGGTACATACAACCTACCCTGAGGGTCTAGGAGAGGGAGATTATCCAGCGCGATATCAAGGGCTTCCTGTACCTCACTTTGTAGACGCGCACCACGCGTCAGGGACGGCACAACATCGCGGTTCAGGGACTCCTGCAGAGCCGGCAGAACACGCATGCGTATAACATTGCGGGCGG
Organism: uncultured Akkermansia sp.; assembly: GCA_964545935.1. Taxonomy (GTDB): domain Bacteria; phylum Verrucomicrobiota; class Verrucomicrobiia; order Verrucomicrobiales; family Akkermansiaceae; genus Akkermansia. The sequence continues at coordinate 6,234 of CAZJIH010000022.1, forward strand.
CGACAGAAGTATCCGCATTGGAAGCATCCTCACACCAGCTCTGTCCCCGACTTCGGAGGAAAGCTGTAATATCCCTACGGCGGCATGAGAGCAAAGGGCGCCACCAAGTGATACCATCTTCAGTTCGTTCGGGAAGCATACCACGGAGACCGGCTGCCCCACGCGCGAGATTAAAGAGAATCGTTTCCGCTTGGTCCTCCGCATGGTGCGCAAGTGCCACAGTTGAACAACTCACGCGGTGAGCGTAGGCAACCAATATCCTCCTCCTCTCCCGGCGTGCTACTGTTTCCGTAGACTCGCCTTGTTCTGCGGCAAGTGCGGGAACATTTATCCTGAACATTTCAAAAGGGACACCATGTGAAGCACATAATTCGCGACAGAATCGGGCATCCGCGTCCGCCGCTTCTCCGCGGATACCATGGTGCACATGGCAGGCATACACCTTCACACCGCCCTCGAGCAAAAGCAAAAGCAAAGCCACGGAATCTCGTCCCCCGCTTAAACCGAGCACTACACTAGCACCCGGGCATGAAATGATGTTCGGCGTAGGGGATAAAATCATGTATGGGGGCTGCGCGGAAGGCAGGAGAAAAAATGATAGCGCCCTTCATTTTTTCCTTTTTTCCGGTATTAACTTTTCCGGATTCATCTTACGGAACAAAGCTAAGGCATTCACTTTTTCATCGTCGTCTACCTCAAATTGTTGCACTACACCGCTGGCGTACGCTACCATAAAAGTATTGCGATGGCGTCCCAAAGTCGGTATCACCATACGCTTAAAATCCGCGTAACACGTGACACTCTTGCGGGCTTCAGGTATACCGTCGCTCAACCAAGGCAACATATCAAGCCGTTTTTTCCCCAGTGTACGTATTTGAGAATTCGGATTTTCTTCATCCTGCGAACCATCTGTCCACGACACATACGAAATAGTTTTCGTACTTGCCGTCATCATGGTGGCATCGTGAACTTCGTATCTATGGTCTCCCGGGCAATGAAAGATAGTCGCTACCTTCATTTTATGCCGCGAATCTCTCGGAAGCACCGTAGAATCAAGTTCCGGCGCCAACCCTAACCACCACCCCTCGGATTCATCCATCTCCTTGGTCTCTTCATCATCCGCCATCCCACTCGTCGGTAGCAAATTTCGGGTTGCCATATCCTGCCCGTATTTTGCACCCAATTTAGCGAGCTGCTCAATATTGGCGCGGCACTTTACCACATCTCCCGCGTTCAGGTAGCTAACCATAAACGGAGCCGAAATACCGATCAATACTCCTAGTATCGCTATAACTACGATAAGTTCTATCAAGGTAAAACCTACCCATTTCTTTCTCTTCGCTTTCATGCTTCTTTTTTACCACAATAATCCGGATTTGTCAAACACCGCAAACCACAGTCCCCTCTCTGAACAACTGCTCCCACCGTTTTTTTCAATCTACGACTGAAAAGACCGACGCTCTCCGTCGCTCCTCCCTCCGCAGGTGTGATGATCCGCATGCGCCGGACATCAACTTCGGTTGGGTAACGGGTTAAGTTGTTCCAAGATTTTTTTGCATCTACATGCCCCTGTTCGGCGGCGCATCGAAGCCATTTCACCGCTTCGACGAAGTCCTAGCTTACTCCCACACCCTTGCTATAGCACGCACCGAGGTTGAATTGCGCATCGACCTGTCCCCGTTCGACAGCGAGACGGTACCACTTGACGACTTCGGCGAGGTCTCGGGGCACGCCCGAACCCGAGGCATAGCAACTCCCAAGGTAGCACTGTGCAGAAACATCCCCTTGCTTAGCGCGTTCCGTATCGTCCTTCGTACCTCGTCCTTCATACTTGCTATGCTCCGTGACCTAGCTTTGTCTCAACGCATTTCGTATAAGCTCATCAGCCGTGGCATTAGGTGCTTTTTCCAAGAAGGCAGTTATGGCTTTTTTAGCTTCGGAGGGTTTGAACCCAAGTGCGACGAGTGCGAGCTCGGCATCAGCGGCTGCTTGAGATGTAACTCCTTGTTGTTGAGCTTCCCACGTTGACGCTAACCCTACCTTATCCTTTAATTCCAAGACGATGCGTTCGGCTGTTTTTTTACCCACACCTTTGGCTCGCGCAATGGTTTGCACATCCTTTTTTACCACAGCCGTTTTGAATTCACTGACTCGCATACCACTCAGTAAGGCAATAGCGGTAGCCGGACCGATACCGCTAACACGGTCGACAAGCAGTCGGAAGATGTCGCGTTCTTCATCCGTAGCGAAGCCGTAGAGTTGTTGAATATTTTCTCGGATATGCAAGTGCGTTTTAAGAATCACTTGCTGACCCGGGTGCGGGTTCAGGGCATCGTAAGTTGAAAGCGGGACTATCACTTCGTATCCCACACCTCCGACATCTAAAACAATACTCTGCGGGAGAGCTTCTGCGACGGTACCTCGTAAGAAAAATATCATAGTACTTTTATTTATGTTTATCCTTGGAGCGGCGAGTTTTGGTCGACTTATCAGACGGCGAAGGACGGCGTGCGGTAGAGTCCGATTCAGAACGTGTTTTATCCGAAGTGACGGACTTCTCATCCTTCTCGGCACCACTCGTTTTGTTCGAGTCCTCCGGCGTTTTCGCCTGCTCTCCCCCCCCGCCGCCGGATGTTTCCTCGCATCCGTTCCCCTCCGGTGCCACTTCCGGCTCTTTCGGAGCCAGCAGGTCTTCTATCTCTACAAATTGCCCGTCAGGTCCCAACCCGCCTATCTCATCCAGTAATTCTCTACATCGCGAGTTAAGACGTTTATAATCAATCGGACCGTTTTCCGGTTCCCCGGAATGCGGGAATATGATATAGGAAGCGGAAAGCGCGGAAATGGGACGCGCATAGATACCCGCACGCGGATTGATCAGTTTACCGAGACGCAGAGAAGCTTCTCCGGCTTTATGCCGCGGTCCGTAATCCCCTACTATGGCAGGATAGGCTTTGTTACCTACGAGAACGATGACATAATCTCCGAGTTCCGGACGGAAGTCGCTATCCTGTCCTTCTTTCAGGGTGAGGGGAATAACGATGAAGGGGTCGTACTGAGCAAGCAGGTAACTGTAATGTTTTAGATCCCAGATAATTCGGCGCGCGTTATCGATCGCAGCCGCGCGGCGCGGTTTTTCCTTCAGTAAACGTTCCAGACGTGCTTCCCACCCCGGGAGAAGTGGATTAGTGGTGGTACCCTTTTTCTTCCAACGATAGGAGGTAGACGGTTGGTAGTTTTCACTATTTCGTATACTTTCCGGCATCTCAGGTAAACGATCGCCGTCCGAGCCATCACTTACGACATCCATATCAGCCTGCAACCAGAGGACCTTGCGTTTGGTATCCGGAGCCGTTATTCGAAGGATGGTATCCGTATCATAAAAATTATGCTTATCAAGGGGCTGAGAGAGAGATGCGAGCGAGCGTCGTACCCGATTTTGTTTATGCAGGTACAGGGAATTAAACCAATGCGATACCTGCGCGTGCTCCATAAGCCCCGAATACTTTGCCAATACATGCGGTAATTTCGGATTAGCGTGCAGCAACTCTTTACCCTCAGCTGCCCGTGGTAAAAGTAACTCCATACTTATACGTATTTGATACGCTTGCTTCTTTACGCGGTCTTGGCTTGCCGTACTGCCGGGTAAAAAATTAACGATACTGCGCAGGTGGAGTTCACGCGCGAGCGAGGTATACTGCTCAAAGGTACCGGTACTCAAAGTTTCCGGAAGGACAGGCGGAAACGGCGGCAATTTAATATCGGTCGGCGCCACTAAATCCTGCGGTTTCCATACCTGCGGTATTTGTTCCTTTGATGTTCCGTTGGCCGGTACAGGTACCTCTACCCGCACTTCCACCGGTACTTCCACGCGTTTTTCGATGACACGCTCCTTCGGTTCGGGGGACTTGCGCAATGCTTGCACCAATTGCGCCGGGTACGGTGTCCACAATGAGCCGGCTGCTATCCCCAGCACCACCAACACCCCCCACTTCCAAGCCGTCATCCTTCTCGCTCTCCCCGGTTTATTCATGATTCTCTTAAGGTCTGAGGTACAACGCGACGGGGTCGTGTACCCATGATAATACGTTCTAACCACAGAGGAGCTACGCGGAGTATCCAGCCGCTCATCCATATCTTCCAAGAGCCATAACTCCTAGCACGTCCGTTTTCCAGTGCTCGAAGCGCGTTACCTACAACTTTTTCAGCCGGTGTGTAAAACCATGCCTTGAAGGGTAAATCGCCGCTGTCACAACCTGTCCGCTGCGCTACTGTTCCGAATTCCGTATGTACCGGACCGGGACATACCGTTGTCACGCGTACCCCTTTGCCACGTAATTCTATGCGTAATCCTTCCGAAAATGATGCCACAAATGCCTTACTCGCAGCATAAAGCGCAAAGTCCGGTATAAAAATATCAGCCGCGAGTGAGGCGATGTTGATGATGTCGCCGCCACTTCGCAAAAGTCTCGGCAGGATACCGTGTGTCACCTCCGCCACCGCCTGAATGTTCACTTGTATAAGCCCCTGCACCTTTTTCCTTTGCGCGGACGCATAGTCTCCGTAGTCGCCGAACCCGGCATTGTTGATGAGTAAACATTTTCCTTCCGGCTGCTCGTCTACCGTTGCTAACAAGCTCTCGCGTCCCTCCTCCCGCGCTAAATCACACTCCGCAATGATATACTCCGTCTCCGGATGCTCACGACATAGACGCTGCGCGAGTTGACGCAACCTTTCCCCGCGTCGCGCCGCCACCACCATACGCCGCCCCTTGCCTGCCAATGCTTCGGCAAACTTCTCTCCCAATCCGGATGAAGCCCCGGTGATGATAATTAAATCATACTCCACTCGCGCCATTGTACCATACCTGCTCCAGATCGGCAAGAGCAAACCGCCGGTCTCACTACTACCTCACAACTGTCCCAATATAATTTTCGGGAATCGCCGCAGAGCTAGTTCCCATGCGTGTTACAAATGCTCTGCGTACAAAAGGTGCTTCAACCTTACGTATGCATGGATTTTCCTTCGTTTCGACTTTGCTTCTTCCGCCTCCCCTTGCGCAACCCTGTTTGACTTCGTTCTTCGTACTTACTCTCCCCTGCGTCTTCCTGCCGTAGAGTCATCTCCCACCTCTAAGCCTTTAATTTTCTCGGGACAGATGTGCCGCTACCTATCACTTGCATTTTCTGCCGCATTGTGGTACACTTCGCCCGGCATGGCAGCACGGTCGAAGAAAGCGGCAACTGAGTTTGCAGCAAAGTGGGGTAAGGTGGCAGGGGATGAAAAGCAGGCGTCAGCTCGTTTTTGGTTGGGTTTACTTGGGGATGTGCTCGGCATGCGTCACCCTTCGGATGCCGTACGATTTAAGGTACGCGTGAATGTGGAGGGCTCGGTGAACTTTATTGATGCGTACCTGCCGGAAACGCGCGTGATCATCGTGCAGAGAAGTGCGAATGTAGATTTGGATACGGCGTCTGTGCAGCCCAACGGCGCAGTGTTGACTCCGTACCAACAAGCAAAAAGGTATTCAGATTGTTTGCCTTACGACCGGAGTGCACGTTGGATCGTAACTTGTAACTTCCGCGAGATTCGGGTACATGATATGAACGCGAAAGGTCCGGAGAAACCGGCAGTGGTGTTGACCGTGGCAGAGTTACCGAAGCAGGCGCACTTGCTGCGTTTTTTAGTAGACGCGGACAACTTGCGTGCGGAGCGCGAAAAAGGGATTTCCGAGCAAGTCGGTGAGCTCATCGACCGAATATACAGTGCCCTCCTCGCGAAGTATCCGCAAGCGCCGGATGACGCCACACTCCGCATCCTTACCCGCTTTTGTGCGCGTTTGGTCTTTTGTTTGTATGCGGAAGACGCCGGTCTTTTTGCTGAAGGGCAATTCCTAAAGTACCTGCGCAGCGCATCTACACCGGATGCTAAGCGCAGGCGTCTGTCGGCTTTATTCTGTGCGTTGGATTTACCACCGGCACACCGCGCCCCCCTCGATGCGACGCTGCTTGCTTTTCCTTACGTCAACGGTGGGCTCTTTGCCGGGGTAGATGCGGATTCTATCCCTCCCCTCGACCGCGAGCTCTGCGCGCTCATTGAGGATAAAGCTTCTGCCAAACTCAACTGGCGTGACATCTCGCCGACCATTTTCGCCGGATTGTTTGAAAGTGCGTTAAATCCTGAAACACGACGCTCCGGGGGTATGCGCTACACATCCGTGGAAAATATTCACAAGGTTATCGATCCGTTATTCCTAGATGATCTGAAGGACGAACTCACCGGTATCTTGGTATCTACTCATGATTCCGCTGCTAACCGCGCAAAATGTTTGCATGCCTTTTGTACAAAATTGGCGAGTTTGACATTTCTTGACCCTGCCTGTGGAAGCGGCAATTTCCTCACTGAAACCTACATCTCTTTGCGGCGGCTGGAGAACGAAGCGCTGCGCTACCTTGCCAATGAACCGGGTACGTTCGGCGACGAACTCCCCCGCGTGCGGGTTTCCATTCGGCAATTCTACGGCATTGAAATCAACGATTTTGCCGTAGCTGTCGCCAAAACCACACTATGGATAGCCTCCGCGCAAATGTGGAGGGAAACGCATGAATTCTCCGATCGAGAACTCCACGATTTTCTCCCGCTCGAAAATTACGATAACATCCGAGTGGGCAATGCTCTCACCTTCAATTGGCTCGATAATCTGCCGAATCAACACGTGGATTACATCATCGGGCACCCTCCGTTTGTGGGGGTCAAGTCCCAATCGTGTGAGCAAAAATCCGATATCAAACAAATGTGGGGCAACGATAAGCGTGCGGGGGTCCTAGATTACGCGTGTTGTTGGTTCAAAAAGGCTGCTGATGTTATACAAGCGGACTCGTCTATCCGTGCGGCTTTTGTTTCTACGGATTCTATTGTTCAGGGGGACATGGCTCCGCTCCTCTGGAAAGACATCCTCGCTGAAAAGAAATGTCACATCGATTTTGCGTTTCGTCCCTTCCGATGGCTGAACGGAGCTGAGGTCGTAACCGCGGAGCAGCATTGCGTTATCGTCGGTATAACGTCTCAAAAGCCTGCCTGCTGCACCATTTTCGACACCTCATCCATCCCGCACCGGGCTGCTCATATCAATGAATATCTTATAGACGCCTCCTGCGTATTTATTGAAAGGCGGACCCACCCTCTCTGCGATGTTCCGGACATCAACAAGGGGAATCAGCCCACCGATCAAGGTAATCTCATCCTCGACACCGGAGAGTATGCCGATTTTATTGCCGAGGAACCCCGTGCCGCGGAATTCATTCGTCCGTACATGGGTGCGGATGAATTTATCAACAACAAAAAACGTTATTGCCTGTGGCTTCAGGGTGTGCCGCCGGATGTCCTTCGTTCTATGCCGTTAGTTATGCGGCGTCTCGAGAAAGTTAGGGCATTTCGTCTGAAAAGTTCGAAGTGGTCGACGCGCCGGTATGCTGATTCCCCGGCTCTCTTCCAAGAAAGAAGACAACCCCAATCTCCCTTTATTGCCATGCCCGATGTTTCGACTTCACGCAGAACGTACATCCCTGTCAGACTCCTTTCGGCGGATATTATCCCGTCCAACAAACTTTATGTTATCTCCGACGCTTCTCTCTACATCTTCGGTATCCTCTCGTCTTTGATGCACGCGGCGTGGATGCGTACCGTTACCGGTCGCCTAGGTATGGGGTATCAATACTCCGGCGGTATCGTTTACAATAATTTCCCATGGCCCGAGCCCACGGAAATTCAAAGAGAACTGATTGAAGCACGCGCACAAGCTGTGCTCGATGTCCGTAGCAATTACCCCAACAACACTCTCGCACGACTTTACGACTCCCTGCTCATGCCGCCCGACCTCCGCCGCGCTCACAAAGCATTAGACGCAGCCGTTGACGCCGCATACGGTCGTAAATTTACGGACGAAGCATCACGTGTAGCCCACCTCTTTTCCCTGTACGAACGCCTTACGTCACGACAAAATTTTTGATAACCACCGCACTGCCGCTTCCCGAGCGGTCCTTCCTCTTTGCTTCCCGCGTAACCACGCTGCGCCTACCTCTCCTTCACTTCGTACCCCTCACCATCCTTACTTCCTCAGAATCAACGCTCCGTGCGGACCCGTTAATTTTCTCGAGACGGACAAAAAAAGCGGGCGGGACGCATAGGCGCACGCATCCCGTCCGAAAAATGATTTAGGTTAAGCGGAATGAATCAAATCGAATCACCCAACTTCTTCATGGCTTCCGCCGCGCGGTTGGAGTATCCCCATTCGTTATCATACCATCCGCAGACCTTTACCATGTTACCGCCTACCACATAGGTAAAGCCGGCGTCAAAGATACAGGAATGAGGATTAGAAACGATATCTTGGAGCACAAGTGCTTCTTCGGAGTACTCGAGGATACCTTTCAACGGTCCCTCAGCGGCTGCCTTCATAGCAGCATTTACTTCTTCTACGGTTACATCCTGTTTCAGGATAGCCACAAAATCAGTCAACGACCCGGTAGGAGTCGGTACACGGAAAGACGCGCCGTTCAACATACCCTTAAGCACAGGAATGACTTCCCCGATAGCTTTCGCGGCACCTGTGGTCGTGGGAATAATATTGATAGCGGCGGAACGCATACGACGCGGGTCTTTGTGCGGTAGGTCAAGGATACGTTGATCATTCGTGTAGGAGTGAATCGTACTCATCATACCCTTTTCAATGCCGAAGGTATCATTAAGTACCTTAACCATAGGTGACAAGCAGTTCGTTGTGCAGGACGCGTTCGACACGATATTGTGTTTAGCCGGGTCATATTCCTGATCATTGATACCGATACAGAAAGTAAGGTCCGGGTTCTTAGCGGGTGCCGAAATAAGCACTTTCTTGGCACCGGCCTTCAAATGCCCCTCCGCCTTCGCGCGATCGGTGAAAAGCCCGGTGGACTCCAACACCACATCCACTCCGAGCTCCTTCCACGGTAACTGCTCCGGTCCGAGCATCCCGCCGAGTATCTTGATGTCATGTCCGTTGACCACCAATGTATCCTCACCCTTTATCTCCACTGTGCCCTTAAACTTCCCCTGCGTAGAGTCGTATTTGAGCAAATGTGCAGTCGTTTCTATAGGAGTAAGGTCGTGTATCGCAACCACTTTCTCAAGCTCAGCCTGTGACATAGCGCGTAGTACATTACGCCCTATGCGTCCGAATCCGTTAATAGCGTATTTAGCCATAGTCGATAAAGATAAGGTTAATTGTTAATAAGATGCCGACCGAGCCACTTGACCCCGCCGCGCAACATTATTCTACCCCTACACTGCCACTATGTCAACACAAAATTCCCCCCGAAACTAAACTTTTCCACAACTGTCCCGATAAAATTCTCGAAAAACGCTACGATGTTAATCCCCATGCGGGGTACAAACGCTCCGCGGACCAAGGGTGCTTCAGCCTCACGGGGGCACGGATTTAGTTCCCACACGTCGTTTCGGCATTGCCGCCTCCGACCGTGCCCGCGCAACCTCGTTGCGCCTAACCCCTTCACTTCGTACCTCGTACTTGATCACCCCGTGTCTTCCTAACTCAAAGTCACCGCCCACCACTATCCTTTAATTTATTCGGGACAGGTATGGTTCAGTATTGACTTCAGGTATTTTGCCGTGTAGAATGCCCGCCGGTGTGTCAAAGGAATTGACAGCGGAGGAAACGAGAAAAGTTGAAGAAGCACTGCGGCGATTCGGAAAGCAGAGCTTTCGCGCCGGGCAGGAACAAATCATCACTTATGCCATACGGGGACAGAGTGTACTCGGAATATTACCGACCGGGCACGGCAAGAGTTTTTGTTACCAAGCGGCAGCATACTTACGCGAAGGCACATCGATTGTCATTTCTCCTCTCCTAGCTCTCATCCGTGAACAGGTAGAATACCTACACAGCCTCGGAATACGGGCGGCTCGTTTCGATTCCGCACTGAGTCAAACCGAGCGCACAGATGTCCTGAATCGCCTAGTCGCCGGGGACTTGCAATTACTTTACGCCGCACCGGAATCACTGCGTAATCCGGTTTTGAATGAGGCTCTGCACCGAATTTCTCCGGGGCTTTTTATCGTTGATGAAGCTCACTGCATATCTCAATGGGGACACAGCTTCCGTCCGGATTATCTACGTTTACCCGCGTGGGCAGCTGATTTTCCTTTTGCCGCTACCATGGCATTCACCGCCACGGCTCCCCCCGAAGTTAAAGCCGATTTGTGCGAAATTTTTCATATCCCACAAGAAAATGTCGTGGAAGTATCCCCCTACCGTCCTAACATACAACGTCTCGTAGTTTCTACCACAGATAAATGGGAATGCTTACTCGCTCATATCCGGCAACCGAGTCATCGACCGTGTATTATCTACACTTATACACGCAGAGATGCGGAAGAATTCGCCGCGAAGCTCTCCGCCGCGGGGTACCCGGCTACCTACTATCACGCCGGTATGCCGTCGGACCTACGTAGTCAGCTGCAGGACAATTTTTTCGTGAACAAGCCGGACATCCTCGTCGCGACCATAGCCTTCGGTATGGGAATAGACAAGGCGGATGTGCGCTCTGTCGTGCACATCTGTATGCCGACTTCACCGGAAGCGTACATGCAGGAGAGCGGACGAGCCGGACGCGATGGTTTGCCGAGTACATCTTTGGTACTCATGAACGATGAAGACCGGGTCAATGCCCGTAAGCGGATAGAGGAGTCTATTCCGAATGCCGAGAGCGTGTTGAGATGTGTACGTTGGCTCCTGCCGGATCAATCGCGTGTCGTGTCATTGTGGGAATTGCGTACGAGTTGCGATGTACCGGATGACGTACCACGGCGTATTCTGGATATCTTGCTCGAATACAATGCTATACGCGTAGAATCCACGGGATATAAATATTACAGAGTGCGCCCGTTACTCGGTATGGATTCTATCTTACGGGGACGCCGTACACAGGAGCAAGCGCGGTTGCGGTGGTTAAATGACCATCGCGAAGGTGAAGTAGAAGCAGCCGCTCGTGCTTGGGATTGTAGTTTCGCGGAGGCTATGACGCAATTATCTGAATGTGAACTCGCCGATGAATGGGAACTCCGTTTCCGTCAACGCGCCCTCTGCGTCTGCCCCGAAAATAAATACACGGACGCCCGCGATGTCGCCAAGCTCCTCTGTGATATGTACACAAAACGCCGTGAAGCGGATTTAAGACGTCTCGCTGCCATATCTCAAATGCTTGCTGACCCGACTCGCTTAAACAATGCCTTAGAAAAATACTTCACCGGCAAGGAAATTCCACAATGAACCGCCGCATATCACACATACGTCGGAAGAGAAAGAAAACGCGGTGTGAACAGTGGTTTAAGTTGACAAAGTGTGCGAGGGATGGTAAAATGGCGAGCGAGATGACGGAAGAAAATTACATGTGCGATCCGGATGCGGACGGCGGGTTTGTGTACACGACACTGGAAGCGGCGATCAATTGGATACACAAGTATTCTTTATGGCCGATGCCCATGGGTACCTCGTGCTGCGCGATAGAATACATGGCGGCGTCATGTTCTCGATATGACATATCACGTTTCGGTTCGGAAGTGAATCGGTATGCTCCGCGCCAAGCCGACTTTATGTTTATCTGCGGTACCATAACTTACAAGATGGCAGGGCTTGTACGGAGGATATGGGACCAGATGCCGGAACCCAAGTGGTGTATCGCGTGCGGTGCCTGTGCGTGTTCGGGTGGTATGTTCCGCAGTTATTCCGTGTTACAGGGTGTCGATAAAATTGTGCCGGTAGATGTTTACATATCCGGCTGTCCGCCGCGTCCGGAAGCTTTGCTGCAAGGTCTTATTACCCTCCAAGATAAAGTTGTGATGACAGACCACCCACTTAAAGGGTTCTTCCGAACACATGACTTACGTGAGGCTCAAAGAGCTCAAACCTTTGACGCGTCCGTTATCACAGATTGAACTAAAACTAACACTCATACCGCAATGCCGCGACTTTCTCATACTCAGGCAGCTGAAGAAGCAGTAGCCAAACTCCGTAATAGATTCCCCGGTATAGACATCACGTCTTTCCGTTCCGATAGTATATTAACTATTCCACGTGAAAAGCTTACGGATGTGATGCGTTATGCGCGTGATGCCTGCGGATTCGACATGTTGTTGAATGTGTCCGGTGTCGACCGTTTAGGGGAGGAACCCCGTTACGAAGTGAATTACATCATCTCGCAATCTGAAAGCGGCGCTAATCTCATGGTTCGTACTTTAGTGCCCGAAAATGACGCCTCCGTCCCGTCCATGGTCTCTCTCTGGCGTTCCGCTAATTGGCTGGAACGTGAACAATATGACTTGCTGGGAATTCAGTTTACCGATCATCCGGACTTACGCCGTATCTTAATGTGGGATGATTACCCCTATCACCCTCTCCGTAAAGATTTTCCGGTCTCCGGCATCCCGGTTGCTACCCCGGGGGTCGCTGTTACCGAAAAAGCACCTACACTCGGCGGACCATTCGTTACTTCTCCCGGTGGGCGTACAGCCGCTGACCGTGAACCCCGCGCCCGCGGTTAATTCCTATGCTGTATCTAAACAATGGGGATACGCCGGCAACAACAGCTCGCGAAGACACAGTCCGAGGCGTGGATAGGGGATGCTGTTTTAGCTCTTTACGTGCGTGAAATGTTGCTGCGCGAATACGGAGAAATCGATGGTGCCGCTTTTTCTACTCTCACATCCAACAAATTCCTCCTGTTATTCGGCAATCCAACCGAAATCGAAGCAGCTATCGGTCGCGCCTACCTCAGCGGTCAACTTGCCCTCGCTTACGAGTGGATCAATGCTGAATTGCTCCCTAAAATGAAGGGCATCATCCGTTCGCATACACACCGATAAAATAAACGCCGCGACACCTCTCTCTCCGTGCGTTTTCCGCCCCTGCCTCACTTCCCGCGCACTCCCCGGTTGCGCCTAACTCCTTCACTTCGTACTTGCTTTCCCCCGCGTTTTCCTGCATCAAAGTTATCGTCCTCTGCAAAGCTCATATCTTTCTTGGGGCAGATGAGGGAAAATGTGTTGTGTGTGAATTTTACGCTTGACGTACGGAGGTATGTGTGTAAGATAGTGAGTACGATGAGAGTGGCAGTCTGTATAGTATGTAGTTGTTTGGTCGCGCTGGTAGTGGGTGAAGAAAGAGTGAGTGCAGAAGGAATTCCGTTTTCGGGAGGGGACAAAAGCGGGGGGACTGAAGGTCAGGTCGAGAGCGAATCCTGCTTCTGTGAGGTTTCGGTAGGAGGTAAAGGCGCGGAGTCTGAGAGAGTGCTGACCTCGTTTTTCCCCATGTATCTGGTAGCGCGAGCTGCGGACGGAGGGAAGGTATCATTTCATGATGTTCTCATGCTTGCGAAAATGGCGAAGTGTGGGCATGTTCACGTAGAGGGCGGCAGCGATGATCCGACGTTGATGGCAGAGAGGGAGAAGGAAGCGGCGCGAGAGAGAATAGAGTTACAACCGGCTCCGAAGGGATGCAAACGCATTCAACTTAAGGAAGGGACAACGGCGCAGGAAGTCATACGGGCAGCACAATTAGCTTTATATCGAGAAGAACCGGGCATAGAAGTGGAGATAGCATTAGATGATGAGGGGAAACCGGCGGAGCAAGGCGTGCAGGTCATACGACGTGTAGCGCACTGGCTGAGTGCCAATGCTACTGCTTGTCAGGGAAGCGCGAATGGTGTAGAGCTTGGTTTACCGGACGGTTGGTGGGCAATCGTATCAAATAACGAGGATACTTTTCTTTTTCCGCCGCCGCTGCAACCGGAGAAGGCTGTAATACTTAAAATACCGGCTCATTTGATAGATACCGTACGTCCGGAGGTACTTGGACAGCCTAAAGCCAAAATACGCATACGACGCATTGAGGAACCCGGGGAAGATGAACCGCGTGCATTCATGGAGTTGACTATACCTGTCGCTGTATGGGAACAAGCAGTGGAAGGTTTGCCTGTTGTACGGCTGATAAACGCTCAATAATCCATGGCAGGGACTGATTTTTTAGAATTACCAATGCTGGTTGGGGAGCAATATATGCTCTCAGCGGTGTTACGTGAAACGCGCGATACGATACTTTATCGCGGTACTCAACGTGAATTACAACGTGAAGTAATGGTGGAATGCTTGCGTCACAGCGCCATGGATGTCCCCCGTAAAGTATCTATCTTTCTTGAAACTGCCAAAGCTCAAGCACAATTTACCGGGGAACATCTCTCGCGCGTGTTGGAAGTTATGCAGGCAAACGATACATGGATGGTTGTGCGTGAAACTCCGGCAGGGGAACCGCTGGATATGTTGCAAAGTGATGGTCGTTTTCTTTCAACCGCAGAGGTTTGTAGTCTCATGCTCCTCCTGTGTCAACTCTGTTTGCGCATGGATACCGAAGGAGTTGCATCTTCTCACTTCCATACAGAGGATGTTTTCATCTCAGAGCACAACTTTAAGCTTACTAATCCCGCGCGCGCCGGAACCCGTCCGACTTCCGCAACTCGTTCCTTCCTCGCAGGGGCAGGACGTGAACTCTCTGCCATCCTTGACCCAAGCGCTGCCTTAGCGCGTCCCATGTCGGATATGTTACATCGCTTCATCATTCGAAAAGATGATTCTACCCTTCATTCAGCTTCACTGTATGCGGAACTTGCTAGGTTACACACAATCTTAACTGTAGGGGACCGCTGCTCTTGCTGAGGTTCAGTGGCAGGACCACGGTTCAGTTGATTCGGCAACGATTCAGTTGTTGCGTGTAAGGGTGTTGGGGATTGGAGTATATTTGGGCAGCTTCGCCGATTTCGACGATATGCCCTTGTTGCATGACGGCGATACGGTCTGCTAGGTGGTGAACGACGACTAAGTCGTGAGAAATAAAGAGCAAGGTGAGCTCCATTTCTTTTTGGAGTCGGAGCAACAAATTCAGTATCTGACCCCGGATAGAAACATCCAGCGCACTTACCGGTTCATCCGCTAAGAGAAGTTTCGGATTCGGCGCAATAGCTCTCGCAATAGCTACCCGTTGACGTTGTCCACCAGAAAATTCATGTGGGTATTTATACATCGTATCCGGGCTGAGACCGACACGCTGCATGAGTTCTGCAACAGCATCTTCCCGCTGTGTAAAAGCAAGGGGGGCACGAACTGAGAGTGCTTCTAAAAGTGTATCATAAATGGTAAATTTAGGATTAAGTGAAGCATACGGGTCCTGGAAAACCATTTGAAAATCCACACGTCTACGCCGTAATTTCCGGGCGGAGAGGGAAGAAAGGGATACACCGTCCAAAATTATACTACCGGAAGTGAGAGGTTGCAATTGCATGATGGCGCGAGAAAGCGTCGACTTCCCGCAACCGGATTCACCGACTAATCCGAGAATCTCTCCCTTTTCCAACGTAAAACTCACTCCGTCGACCGCACGTATCACTCCGCGCGTCCTACCCCAAAGCGATTTTATCGGGTAGTGCACGTGAACATCGTTGAGCTCTAAAAAAGCCATTTGCGAATCAGGTTGAGGGAAGTGGGTCAAGCGCATATCGCGCGGCTATCACTGCCGTAAAAACAGCACTTTCAACACGTAAAATGATCGGTCCCAGACTCACCGCTGTATAACCAGCAGCTCCCGCTCTCTCATATTCATCCGGCGAAAAATCTCCTTCCGGACCGATAAGAAGGAGAATCTCGCGCACGGATTGTTGACGCGCTGCTTCCAAGACTTCACGCAGGGGACGTGCCTTCGGTAGGAGAGCGCATTGCAGTCGCAGTACCGGTAGCCCACCTCTCTCCAAAAACTCCGAATACAAAAGCGGATTTTCTATTTTCGGCAAGGTATTGACACCGCATTGCTTGCAGGCTTCCAATGCTGTACGGCGCCATTTCTCTGTTTTAGAGGCAGCTTCCGACGCGGATAGGCGGACAATTGTGCGTTCAGTGATAAGCGGGAAGATACGTGCCACACCCATTTCTACAGATTTTTGAACGATAAGCTCCATATTCGTTCCCTTCGGAACAGCCACTGCCAAGGTGATACGCGCAATCGGTAACATCGCCGGCAGTTTACGTTCTACACGTAGGGTCAACTCATTACCTTCCGCGCACACAATACTCCCCACCGCCGCGCAGCCCAAGCCGTTAAAAACTTCGCAGGAATCACCCACCTGCAGACGCATCACGCGCCGCGCATGGTGCGCTTCATCTCCCACCACACGTACCTCAGTACCAACGGTATAGTCAGGGAGCGGAACGTAGCAACGGTGCATCTCACAAGCCCTTTCAAGCGTCAGGTTCAGTGGGTAAAGTCTGATGTCCTGCGACGGAATGCCGTGACCTCCGGTTGATTATCATCCGTGAGGAGTTTCGTAAAGTTTTCGAGTGCCTCAAGTTGTTCAGCGTTAAGATGTGAAGGTGTCTCTACCTGAATTTCGACCATCAAGTCACCACGCGAGCTCCCATTGAGAGCAGGCATCCCTTTACCGTGAAGCCGAAAAATCGTTCCGCTCAGGGTACCGACCGGCAATTTGAGCTTTGCCGCACCGTCTAAAGTAGGTACACTGAGAACTCCCCCTTTCGCCGCCAATTCAAAAGGAACCGGCATCGCATAGCTGAGTACCTTACCTTCCCGTGTGAAGAGGGCATGGTGTTTAACTTCTATGTAAACATGAAGGTCTCCCGCTTCCCCTCCGCGTAACCCGGCATCTCCGTTGCCCGATGACCGAATTTTGTTGCCTGTGTCCACTCCCGGTGGTATGCGTAACGATATCTTTACATCCTTATGTACTCGCCCTTCTCCCCGACACTTAGAGCACGGGTTGCTGATGGTATGACCCGCACCCCGGCAGGACGGACATGTCGTCTGGCGCACAAAAAAGCCGGCTTGTTGGGTAAGAACACCTGTTCCACCGCATTTCGAACACGTCTTGTACCCCTTTTTACCGTCCTTTGATCCACTGGCCGAACATGCATCACAAGGGACAAGCCGTTCAATTTGCAGCGTTTTCTCACATCCGCGCATTGCTTCCTCCAAGGTGATTTCCAGATCATATCGCAAGTCCGACCCGGGTTGCCGCATACTAGTACGATTACGTCGGGTACCGCCGCCGAAGCCAGCCATACTGCCGAACATTTGAGCAAAAATGTCCATCGGGTCAGTAAAACCACCGAAACCACCGTCACCGGCACCCATACCTCCGCGTTTGAATGCTTCATGTCCCATGCGGTCGTATGCCGCGCGCTTATCTGCATCACTGAGTACCTCGTATGCTTCACCTATTTCCTTAAATTTAGCTTCCGCTTCCTTATCATCCGGGTTCCGGTCCGGGTGATACTTCATGGCAAGTTTGCGGTACGCTTTCTTTATAGTTGCATCATCCGCATCCTTCGATACTCCCAATACCTCGTAATAATCCCTTTCCATAGCCTTTTCTTATTTCTGTGTCTCTTATGTACGCGGCGCAGCTGTTACCACATTCACCGGACGTAGAAGCTTCCCTTTCAATGTGTAACCCGGACGCAGTATACGTAAAACAGTTCCCTCCGGTTCATCGGAAGGTTCACTTTGTACCGCTTCATGCAAGTTGTGGTCAAAAGCGACTCCCTCACTCACCGGTATAACTTCTACTCCCTGCGCCTTCAAAAATTCCTGTAATTGTTTACGTACCATCTCCATGCCTATGTATATCATGGAATCACGCTCTTTTTCCGCCATCTGCATCCCCATTTCAAAATGATCTACTACAGGTAACAATTCTTCCAATAAACTACGTGTAGCATACCGGGTAAATTCTTCTCGATCACGTACACAACGTTTACGATAATTATCGTATTCCGCAGCCGTACGAAGCGCCACTTCCCGCCATTTAGTGAGATCATCCGTTGCACTTGCCGCCTCCCCCGCATCCGATTCATCCACCGCTTCACTATGCCCCTCCTCTGCCTGCTCCGGTGCGTCCCCCATATCGCAAGCTTCTCTCTTTTCTTCTTCCGGCTCCACTTGCTCCGCCTGCTCGTCTCGTTCGTTTTCCATGCGCATCATTTTACACCAAGAGTCGAAAAATGTCAATACCACCGCAAGGATGCGCCGTAACACGGCCCAGCAGTGAAAAAGGTCACGCGCAACCCCGCTGAGCCCAATCCCTTCACTTCGTCCTTCGTACCTCGTACTTGATCACCCCCACGTTTTCCTGCATCAAAGTCATTTCCCTCTGCAACGCTCATATCTTTCTTGGGATAGATGTGACTCAACCTTTAATTTTAGCTGAATCGCAAGCACAAAAGCATCGCATGATCAAAAAATTGCATTCAGAACT